>JALWDQ010000392.1:0-1268 GCA_027039625.1 Calditrichia bacterium
AAGATGAAACCTATTTAATTGAAGGGAGCGATGTTTATTTAAACAAAAACCATCAGGTAATTTTTGCTTTTCAACCGCGGGCCCGGTTGGAGATTTCTTTAAGCAGGGTTGATTTTTTAAAGCGATTAGTAGATTGTATCTACCTGCAGGCGGATTATTTGTTCGCTCGTTACAATTTCGATTTCTTCCGGAGATATCGAGAAAAACACCTGTTGCACATCCTTCCGGAAGAGCTAACACCTGCACAGAAAAAGTTGTTCACCAGTTACGATCTGGAAATGGGCGGTTTGCAGATTATGGCGGGATTTACCCTCCGATTTGAAGTCCCCGGGGAAAAATAAAATATTGCGAGGTGCGTGAAAGTATGTAGGAGTGGAGGCTAATTCAAAAAAAATCTGGAATATCCTGCGAAAAGAGGTTTCTCCATCATCAATGATGTCTGAGTAACGACGTTCTGGCCATCGATTGTTTTCTATGGGATTTCAGGCGGTTGATATAAAAAATGGAATGTGTCGCAGAACACAGATTTTAATGGGCGTTTATTGTTAATTATTCAGAAAAAAAATACAGAAAGATCATTGATTTTTTTTGAAAAATGATTATATTATAGGGTCAAAGTAAGATTAAATATGAAGCGGATTACTTTTTACATTTCGTTATTGGGAATTGTCGCTTTGCTGTGGGCGGGAGCCACGATTGTGGAGTTTAAAGCCGAGCCTGGCCAGAATAAAATTATCCTACAATGGAAGACTTCCCATGAGCAAAATGTGGTAAAGTTTGTGGTCGAGCGGGCAGGAGACAATCGCCATTTTATCGCGATTGGTGAAGTAAATGCTCGCGGTCCCGGGTTTACCTATCGGTTTGTCGATGATCAACTGGGAAAAGTACAGAATATGTTTTATTACCGATTGCGAATCGTGGATTCCGATGGGTCTTATCAATATACGGATTCTCTTCCTGTCATCTACAACATCAGTGGTATTTCCCGCTCCTGGGGAAGTATAAAAGCCCTGTTTCGGTAATTACGTTTCAGAGTTACCCTTCCAATTGATTTCAAAAGCATACTGTTAAATGATCCAGAATATCCAAAAGGAAGTGGAGATTCGCCGTTTTTGATGGGGACATTTTGTATCTCAACAGGGATTTCTTTATTCGCCAAAATCCATTAAAGTTCTTATCTAATTTTATTCCTGAACACGCAGAGAGCAATTGGGTTTTCTTGTAAAAGGTATTATATTTTACCAGAAGGATTTTCGCTGTAATTAAAC
>JALWDQ010000393.1:0-3983 GCA_027039625.1 Calditrichia bacterium
CATTTTTCTCATAAATCGAATTTGTGATTTACTGGCATTCTGTCCCTCCGGGACGGGTAAATGGAGGGGTGGGCATTCCTTTTCCGGAGTTTCAAGAAATATCAAAAATATTGGAGCCTCTTTAAAAGCTGTGTATATTGAAATATTGAATCATTAAAGGCAGGAGGCTAAAGGTGAAAAAATTGTTAGCCAGTGTATTTCTGGTTGTTATTCTGGTGGATGGGCTGTTTTGCGCGCAAAGGGATTCGCTGCATTCGGAGGTTGCTGCTCTTCCCAGACGCCCACTCATCGCTCTGGGGGAGATGATGGCGGCAAACGGAGTGGTGTGGGGATTTAACCGTTATATTCGTGAAGATAATTACTCGTTTTTCATAAGCTGGCGAACGATAGAAGCCAATTTGCGCCACGGCATGGAGTGGGATCCCAACAAGTTTAAGGTGAATTTTTTTGCACACCCTTTTCATGGGAGCATCTATTTCAATGCGGCGCGCATGAACGGATTTAACTTCTGGGAGTCGGCTCCGTTTTCTTTTGCAGGAAGCGTGATGTGGGAATTTTTTATGGAAAGTGAATACCCCAGTTACAACGATCTGGTGATGACCACGTTTGGAGGAATTGCCCTGGGAGAAACCTTTTTTCGATTATCCGAGCAGGTGTTGAACGACCGCGCCCGGGGGCTGGATCGCTTCTGGCGAGAAGCTGCTGCGCTGCTCATGAATCCCATTGGTGGATTTAACCGGCTGGTATCCGGGGCAATGTTTCGTACCTCATCTTCGGTGAACCATTTGCGTTTCCCCATTACAGGATATTTGGCGGTGGGCACGGCGGGCCGCACCGGTGGGGTGGCCAATCCCGCCACTCGTCTCAATCCCGCGCTGGTGCTCACCCTGCACTATGGGTACGCCTTCCAGAAGGAACGGCACCGGAAACCCTTCGACTATTTTACCTTTCGCTTCTGGACCAGCCACGGGGAAAAGGAACGCAATATGACCATTCTGGCTCGTGCCAATCTGGTGGGGAAGAATTTCGAACCCGGAACCAGCCAATCCCATCTCCTGGGTATTTCTCAGCAGTTCGATTACATCGATCTGGAGCTCTTTAAAATTGGCGCAATGTCCTTTGGGCCCGAGCTTCTTTCCCGGTACCAATGGCCTCATCGGTTCACCTTCATCACCGGTGCTTACGCTGGAGGGATTATTATGGGCGCCGGTTCCAATGAATATGTCGAGTCCTACCAGGGACGGAATTACAATTACGGCTGGGGATTTAAGGGAAAACTGGACTTCCAGTTGCGGCATCCCCGGTGGGGTGTTCTTTACACGGATTACAATTATTTTTACATCGATTCCCGAGAAGGTGCCCCGGGGCACGACCAATTGCACGTGACGGCTGTTTCCTACAACCTCCCTGTGTGGCAGCATCTGGCAATTGGGGCAGAATATTTCAACTATTTTCGTAAAGCCCATTACGAAGAATATCCCGATGTAAAGAAAACCATTAACGGATTTCGGGGATTGCTGACGGTCATGTTTTAATCCGGGGCGAATTATTCCAACAAGTAAAGGAGTGTTTTTATGAATACAATTCGTTACCTCGTTTGGTTTGTGGTACTGTGGGGCTCTGTGGTGGGGGCACAATCGTGGGAAATTGCCGTGCTGGGTGGATACCAATTCGGTGGCATAGCGGACGAAACCACTCAACAGGAAGGTGTTTTTACTCCCGGTGAGGCACTGGGCATTGACGGAAGCGCTCTAGTGGGGGTAGTTGCCAATTACCGGTTAAAGGAGAAAATGTTGCTGGAACTTTCTTTCGACCGGCAGGCGACGCAGTTGAATCATCATATTCCCGCAGAAGAACACACCGAAATTTCCCGAATTTCGGCAGTGAATGTGGATTACTACCAGCTGGGGCTGCTGTACGATTGGTCCCCTTCTCGCTGGCGTCCTTTTTTAGGCGCTACGGTGGGGATTGTTTCCATGAATCCCTCTAACACAGGTTACCATAGCGAAACCCATCTGGCGTTTACCACCATGTTGGGTCTGCGGTATTTTTTGAATCAAACTTTTGCCATTCGAGTGCAAGGCAAATTGAATATTAGCAGAATTCCCAGAGGAGAGCTGTTTTTCCCCGGTTACCAGCACCACAAAGAAACGTTCATGTCCCAGATTCAGCTGGGGGTGGGAGTGGTGGTCGCGCTGGGGAAGTAGAGATTTTGCGGATTGATTTATGAGCGCATTCCGGCTTATCCGATATTTTTCGAAAACATTTCCTTTCCGGATTGGCGGTCCTGTACTGCTCCTGGGCGCAATCTTCCTGCTTTCCTGTTTCCAGACCCGGAATTATCTGGAGCCGGATGCTCCCGTTTTTCAGTCCTCTTATTCCCGGGGAATGCCCCGCTCCCGGGATACAATAACAGTTGTCACCTTCAATTTGAAATATGGAGAACATTTTCGGGAAGCAGCCCGGGAGTTTTTACGCTTTCCGCAACTGCGGGGAGCGGATATTATTTTGCTTCAGGAGATGAATGAACAATCCACGGATTCCCTTGCCCGACGCCTGGGCTGGAATTATGTGTATTTCCCCGCCACGGTGCATCCCGGGAGCCATCGGAATTTTGGGAATGCCATTCTTTCGCCCTGGCCCATCCGGGAGGCACACAAAATTCTTCTGCCCCACCGTGCGCCTATCGGACACACCCGCCGGATTGCGGTAAGCGCGGTGGTGAAGATCGGTTCGCTGCCGGTGCTTACCTTTTGCGTGCACACGGCCACCATTCTTTCCCCAAGCTCCCGGCGGCTGGCGCAAGCGGATTCCCTCCTCAAAGCACTGCCGGAGGAATATCCCTTTGTAGTAGTCGGAGGAGATTTCAACACCATCACCAGCAGAAGCCGTCAGCAGTTAGTTGCCCTGTTTCGTCAGAACGGGTTTCAGGAAGCCACCCGGGAAGTGGAGAGCACGGCCCACTTTCTGGTGTTTAAATCCCCTCTGGACCACATTTTTGTGAAGGGATTTCGAGTGCTGAGTGCCGGGGTGGTGCGGGAATCCCGCAGCAGTGACCATTATCCCGTCTGGGTACGGCTTGCTCAATTGCCAGCCAATTGATTAAAAAGATGCTTCCCGGGGAATGATAATCCAGCCGTCTTTCTCATTTCCCAGACGCCGGGAATTACCCCGTTTGTGGAGAAATGCTGTGAAGGCTGCCAGGAGGGCATCCAGCTCGTCGTGGGTGTAAATACGCGAGGTTTCGAGTAAGCGGATGCCTGCTTCCTGAAGTTTCTCCTCCAAAGCTCGGCGGAAGCTACGCTGCTGTTTTTTCCCGGAAAGGGTGGGGAAAAGAATCCGGCGTGTGGCGTACGGAAAAACTTCCACAGGCGTGTAGCCGCGAGCTTGCAGCCAATCGTTCAAATCGAAGCACCGGGTAACCCATTCTTTTAGAAAACTGTTTTTAGAAGTGGGAAAGCAGGGAAATCCCAGACGAATTAACTGGTACTCTCCGTAACGACCCCGATATGGAGTGGTTTGTTGGTGAGTACAGGTGTGTCCCGGGCGAAAACAACACCGCTGTAGTTCGTGTGGGGGCTGCAGGGGCCCGTCAATACCGATTAGGGATTGTTCTGGAGGAAACGAAGTTAGCAGTTGCTCCAGTTCCTCCAGTGTGAACCAGCGCTGCAAAAGCACCACCTTTTTTGCGGAATTCAACACTGCAATACCCGAAGCCCGGGTATCACTGCCGGAAGGATCAAGCCCGATGAAGTAGAAAGAGCGTTTCGTCATTTTATCTTTCGGTGCTATTTGTACCTGAAAAACCCCCTGGTAATATCTAAAAATATTTTCTGAAAAAAAATTTTAATAGTAAAGAAACTTTGGGAACCACAGAAGCCACAGAGAGTATTGAAAAAAGATTGGAGCACTCGAACAGATTTCTTCGGGATAGGGCATAAAACATAGAGTATAGGGCATAAAGCATATAGCATAGAGCATAG
>JALWDQ010000394.1:0-3982 GCA_027039625.1 Calditrichia bacterium
AATAAAGCGGTTTTATGGCACAATTCGCGCGCATCATTCTTTCCATTCCGCATGACGATGGGTTTACATACCGCATTCCCCCGGCATTCAGCGAGATAATTCAACCCGGAATTCAGGTGGTGGTACCCTTTGGAACCCGACCGGTAACGGGAGTGGTGATTGCCCTGGAAGAGCACTTACCCGAACATCTCTCCGAGAAAGAGGTGCGAGAAATTCAGGATGTGGTGGATGAAGATCCGATTGTACCACAAGACCTGATTCGCTTAATGGGATGGATCTCCAATTATTACATCTGCCATCTTGGGGAGGCTTACCGCCTGCTCCATTTCCAGACCAACCTGAGCAAATCGGAGTTGCTGGTGCAGCGGTTGGTGGAAGAGATTCCGGAAAAATTAAGCGATCTGCGCAAGCAGATTTTGCGGGCTATTCCCGGGGATAAAGAAATCTCGTTTCGCAAATTAACCTCAATTTGTGCTTCCGATCCGTTAAAAAAGCATCTGTACTGGCTGGCTCAAAAGGGGTACATTCGGCGTCGGTACAGCGCACTGCGTCCCACTGCTGTTCTGAGAAAGGAAAAATACTATCGTTTGCAACCGGCGCTGCGGGAAGATTCAGCCTATGCCGCAGAGGCGGAGAAGCTGGAAAAACGCAGTCCCCGCTCGCTGGAACTACTGCAATTCTTGAAAGGGCAGGAGGGGGTTACCCGCCATCAGATTATTGAAGCGGGATTCGGGGAGCATCTCATTCGTTCCCTCCTGCGCAAACGTTTGATTCTGGAAGAAGTACGGGAGGTACGTCGGGACTTCAGCAGTGCGTATCGGGAGCAGGTTCAGCAGGTAGAACTCACTCCGGAACAAAAAAACGTGGTAGAGGAAATCCGCCCCATCCTGCAAAAAGGAGAATTCCGGACTTTTTTGCTGCACGGAGTGACGGGCAGCGGGAAAACCCAGATTTACATTGAACTGATAAAAGAAGTGTTGAAGGCAGGTAAACAGGCACTGGTGTTGATTCCGGAGATTGTACTTACTCCCCAGACGCTGGCACGTTTTCAATTTTACTTTGGGGAGCAGGTGGGTGTGATTCACAGCCGGTTAACCACTGCCGAGCGGCGCGAGGTTCTGTACCGCGCCCGCAAAGGAGAGTTGAATCTGATTATCGGGCCGCGCTCGGCGGTGTTTGCCCCATTAACCCGCCTGGGCCTTATTGTGGTGGATGAAGAGCACGAAGACAGCTACAAACAGTCCGATTCCCAACCCCGGTACCACGCCCGGGATGTGGCGATTTACCGGGGTCATTTAACCGGAGCAGTGGTCCTGCTGGGTTCTGCCACGCCCTCTTTCGAATCGCTGTACAACGTGGAGCAGGGGCGGTATGGGTATTTTCGACTGGAAAAGCGCATTCAGGCGCGAAAGCTGCCCCGCATTTCGCTGGTGAACCTGAAGGAAGAATGGAAGAAGAGTGGAGCCCAACCCATTGTGTCCGAACACCTGGAACTGAAAATCGAATCCCGACTTCTGGTGCGCGACCAGGTGATGGTTTTGCACAATCGGCGTGGTTTTTCCCCGTACATCCTGTGCAAGGATTGTGGATATGTTGCCAAATGTCCCCACTGCGAGGTCACCCTCACCTTTCACCAATCCAATCACAGGTTAATCTGCCATTATTGCGGGCACAACGAACCCGCTCCGGATGTGTGTCCCAACTGCCAGGGGCTGGATATCATTTACAAAGGAATCGGAACCCAGAAGCTGGAGCAGGAATTGAAGGAAAAATTTCCCCATGCTCGTTTGTTACGCATGGATATGGACACCACCCGGGGGAAGCAGGGGCATCTGAATTTGCTGGAAAAATTTCGTTCGGGACAGGCCGACATTTTAGTGGGCACGCGCATGATTGCCAAGGGACTGGATTTTGAACGGGTGACTCTGGTGGGGATTACCTCTGCAGATCAGGGACTTCATTTTCCGGACTTTCGCGCCAACGAACGGGTATTTCAGCTTCTTACTCAAGCTGCCGGGCGCTCGGGACGCGGCGAACAGGCCGGCGAAGTGGTGGTGCAAACCTACGACCCGGGACATTTCATCTTTAAATACTTGCTTACCCATAATTATCTGGAATTTTACCGGAAGGACATGGAAAGCCGCCAGTATCTCAATTATCCGCCTTTCTCCCGCATGATTCTCATCCGGCTGGAAGGGAAAAATTTCCGGCAGGTGGAGCAGTACAGTCAGGTGCTTGCACAATTTCTGTGGAAAATTAACACCGAGCGTCTCTTCTCTATTCTGGGACCGGCGCCTTCTCCTATCTCCCGATTAAACAATCTCTTTCGGTTTCAAATATTGATTAAACAGGACAAACAGAAGGATCCTTCCTCCCACAAAGTGCGCCATTTACTGAAGCATCATCTTTATAAAAACGAGACCATTCGAAAATGGCCGGTGAAAGTAATAATTGATGTGGATCCGGTGGATATTTTGTAAATTACACAAACGGAGCGTGGAATATCAGCAGGAGCCAATGGACAAGCGAATGAGCGAGTTGGTGGGTGGTCCGCATCCTTTGGGCGAGTGAACGAGTAGCGATTCTGGAGAGGTGTGTTATTCTATGTGATTTTGACTCCCACCACAGTCGGGGCGAAGAATTTCGCATTACCATAACCCCGAACTTCAGGTCAGGGAAAGGAAGAGCAACCTCTCTAAAAGAGGGTTTGAGCTCAGTTATTTGACTGAAGCCGGTTTTGGGGTAGAATTTTATTTTCCAGACAATTTCGCTTGTCAACAGCGATTCCTCGCTGAACAAAAATGCTGCGCAAGAGTTATAAGAATAACAAGTAACATTTAATATTCTGGTATGCAATTGAGACACATCGTTACTTATTCAATGTTGGTGGTTCTGGTGATGTGGCCTGTCGTTTCGGGGGGAAACCAGCCCACGGTGTGGGCACAGGTAGGCTTGCGGAAAAGCCAGCACCCGAGTGCGACCGATTCCCTGTACACGACTTTGCATCTCCCCAATCCTTTTCTTAAACAGCAGAACAGGTTAATGGCTTTTTCCACCCAACAGATGGTATCGGCCTGGGTGCTGATGCACCGCAATCAATTGTACGCGGAAGTCCGCCCTTCTATTGCACCCCAGAGAATAATGAACCCGGCAGCTCTTCCACGGATCGACTGGAGTTTAAACCAACCGGGTCGCAGCAACTTTAATCTGGATTATCGGGGAAGCTCCCTTTACGTCCCGGAAAATGTACGGGATTACCTGGATTATTCCATGGGGCGGGAACGCTATGTACCTATTGCCTCCCTGCTTCTGGCTTCCTATCTGGCTTACGAGCTTTACCAGCATTACGGATATCTACTCTGGCAACGCGAAAAAGACCGCTACCGTGGAGTATATCTGGATAAAACAGAAATTGCTATGATGGAAGTCCTGTGGAAACAACCAGGATTGTTAACGGCAGTTTGGTATGGTGAATTCCATCACCAATATCATATGAAGAATGTTCCATTTCTGGAATTTAAGCGGAAGATTCACGATCTGGACGAGAAGATGATGCTCAAAACCCGAAAGATAGAAAATGAAGGGATCCGCTATTTCCCGGCGATTTCCCGGGAAGAGCTGATACGAAGGCTTAAGGAAGAGATGGAACAAATCGATTTTGCCAATTTTCCGCAGCGGTGGCAGCAAATCCAGGAAATGTTGCGCAATCTGGATGAGCTATCCTTTCCCATACCAGCGAAAAATAAACGCATTGAATTACAGGAGGTGCATTGAGGAGGGAATTAAGAGACCTTCTTAAACAGTATAGCGCATTTCCAGAAAAAGGATGCTACCAACTGGTGTTGCATTTTGCCCATCCCGTCCGCATTTCGGTGGGGAAAAAAGGAGATTTTCTGCTCGAAACGGGGGATTACCTCTACACCGGAAGCCACCAATCCGCCCTGCGCAAACGATTACTCCGCCATCTGGCCCAATCTAAAAA
>JALWDQ010000395.1:0-1267 GCA_027039625.1 Calditrichia bacterium
AAACAATGCCACCCATGTGGATATATACCCACCCCTGCGAATCGTTTCCAATATCCCCCTGAATGTAGATGAGCTTCGCAAAAAAGTTCAGTTGCTGGAAATGCCCAAACGGATTCAGAAATCCGTTCGAATAAGAGCTTACCCGGATAACCCCGTTCGTTCTTACTTTAGGAGCGGATATTTCTATCTGGTCGAACCAATCTCTCCACTGAAACGGAACACCACGTACCAATTGACTCTTCTTCCCGGACGTTTCACCCTGGAGGGAAACCAGATTTTTCCGTACACACTGACGAGCATCTTTCGCACGTTCGAACCGTTTCGCTTCATAGAAAGTGGGTTCTGCGATTATTGCGGAGATAAACTTACCACCATCCCCTACCTGCTATTCAATAACAATCCGGATTTCAAAGATCTGGATAAATACATTACCATTGAACCCAAACCGGAGAAGGTACTTTTTTCGCGCTACAGTTGTGAGGAGTATTCAATTCGCATTGTTGACAACACGCTGGAACCGTTTACCACTTACACCGTGACCCTTTCTCCGGAATTAAAAGATGAATTTGGGCAAAAACTGGAGAATCCGCAAAAAATTACTTTTACCACCGGGAAGCTCGTTCCATCGCTCTATGGGCCGGATGGTTTGCAAATTCTTTCTCCGCACATGGAATCTCGCATTCCTCTGAAAGTTACCAGCTTTCCTTATCTGCTCTACCATTTGCGAGCAATTCGCCCGAATGATCTTTTTGTGCGCAACGAATTGGATTATTCCTACTATATTAAGCGTTTTCTCCAGTTGTTCTCCCCGGATGAGCACAAGCTGGAACTGAAAAGTGATAAATTCGGGCAAGCGGATACGGTTTTGAATGTGAACCGGTTTCTAAAGCATGGGCGCTATGGGGTGGTGGGCTACATGATTGCCACACCGAAACCCGGGAGCTGCTTTAGCGACAGCCTGAAACTTCAGGGATTGATGGTTCGCACGGATCTGGGCATTTTTACTCAGTTTTTCCCCACGGAAGGGATTATCATGGTGAACCGCATCAGCGATGGAACGCCCGTAGCCGGGGCAACCATCCGAATTTACCGCAGGGAGGATTTCCCCACAATTGAGAAACTGCGCAAACAACACCGCCATCCTTCGCAAAATAAGTTTAAACCATGTCTGGTGAAAAAAACAGATGCACAGGGGATGGTGGTGCTGACCCTTGAAGACATTCGCCGCTGCGCTTCCCGGAAACCCCTTCGGCACAAACCTGCCGAC
>JALWDQ010000396.1:0-3978 GCA_027039625.1 Calditrichia bacterium
CCGGATTAAACCGGACATTACAGCAAATGGTTATTATTTATATTCTACACTCGCCGATGCAGACGATTCCTACGGAGAAATGAGCGGAACATCGATGGCTTCTCCCAACGCGGCCGGAACCCTGGTTCTGCTCCAGCAACATTATCATAATACCCACAGTGGAGCGTACATGCGCTCTGCTACCCTGAAAGCGCTGGTCATCCATACCGCTGATGAAGCCGGAGATTACACCGGTCCCGATTATAAGTTTGGCTGGGGATTGTTAAACGCCAAAAGAGCCGCGCAACGGATTACTGATGATACCAAACAAAACGTCATTGATGAACTGGTTTTAAACAATGGAGGGACATATACCCGGGATGTGTATGTAGCGGGCAATGAAGCCCTCAAAGTTACCATTGCCTGGACGGATCCTCCCGGAACTCCCGTCGCCCCTGCTCTGGACCCACCCGATCCCATGCTGGTTAACGATCTGGATCTGCGCATCGTACACAATGGCACAATATATTATCCCTGGAAGCTGGATCGGGACAACCCCACAGCTGCGGCAACCAACAATTCCGAAAACAATGTGGATAATGTGGAACAGGTGTATATTGCCAATCCGGAGGCCGGTACTTACACCATTATTGTGGATCACGATGGTTCGTTAACCAATGGCTCCCAGGCTTTTTCTATAATTATCAGCGGAATTGATGAATACTCGGAACCGCCCCAGAGCTGTACCTCTCTGGCAGATCCTCAGGACGGAGCCACCGATGTGCCTCTTTCCACAACCCTGTCCTGGCACAAAGTGGCAGACGCCACCTGTTACGACCTTTATTTTGGTACCGATGGAGGAGGAACAGCAACTCCCACAAACATTGTAAACGGTACCACCATATGCGATACGTTTTACACCTACCAGTTAGCCTCCAATACGACTTACTACGTAAAAATTGTTCCTCGTAATAACCAGGGAACTTCCACCGGTTGCGAAACTATCTGGTCTTTTACCACCGAAACTGCCAACACCTACAATACATTCCCTTATACTCAAAATTTCGACGCCTTTCCCGATGGAGAAGCCCTGGCTGATGACTGGGTGAATAGTAGTGACGATGATTTTAATTGGTCGGCGCGTTCTGGAAGTACTCCTTCTTCCGATACCGGACCAGATTATGACCACACGAGCGGTTCTGGAAAATACCTTTACACAGAGTCATCCTCTCCCAATTATCCTGATAAAACAGCCACTTTACTTTCCCCTTATTTCGACATCAGTGGATTAAACAATCCAACCCTGGAATTCTGGTACAATATGTATGGTTCCGATATGGGGGATTTGCAGGTAGATGTTTACAGCGGCGGACAATGGCACACAAATGTTCTTCGCTTTTCCGGCCAGCAAAGTGCAAACGGAGAGGACTGGAAAGCAGCGACAATCTATCTTAATGAATACAAAAGTTCTGTAGTAAGAGTTCGATTTGTTGGCACAACCGATGGATGGAGCAGTGATATGGCTATTGACGATTTTTCTCTGCGCGGGGAGGCTTTCCACACCTTCAGAAGCGGGGCAACAGGTAGCCATACCTTCCAGAACGCCTTGGCGAGCATTGAATTTACTTCCGCCAACAGCGGTGACGTTACACTGGAAGTGGTTAAAATTGACGGGGATCCGGGGGTAGTAGGAAGTCTTCCCACCGGGGTCATTAACGTGTCCCCCGAACGCTACTGGCGCATTACGGAGCTCTCCGGTACAGCCGATGGTACCTACAACCTCAGCCTGGACCTGAGCGGTATGTCGGGAATTTCGGATTACTCTACTTTGATTTTACTTAAACGAGAAACCAGCAGCGATCCCTGGACCAAGGTGGGAACCAATAACTACGCAGGATCTGGTACGGTGGTTGAATGGACCGGCATCACCGGTGGTTTCTCCGAATTTGGCATTGGAGGAGAAAGTGATAACTCCCTGGCTGTTACCCTTTCCCTTTTCGAAGGTAAAATTGTTCCGGAAGGAATCCGGCTGCACTGGCGCACCGAAAGTGAAATTATGACCCGGGGATTTATTCTGATGCGCAAAACCAGCCAGGATTCGAACTGGACAATCATCGCCAGCTACCAATCCGCCCCAGCGTTACGGGCACACGGTACCAGCAGCGAACCGACCGATTATTTCTTTACAGACAGAGCGGTACATCCCGACGAAACCTACACCTACCGGTTAATTGAAGAGGAAATGAATGGAAATCACATCCAGTTGAAAGAGTGTGAAGTGGTTTATTCCCGCGATGAACTCCAGAATTTGCTTCCCAGGCGATTCGAAGTGAAGAATGCCTTTCCCAATCCCTTTAACCCGGAAGTCTCCATTACCTACGCCATCCCCCATCTCACCCAGGTGGAAATTAATATTTACGACATAAACGGGCGTCTGGTTCGCTCGCTGGTGAATCAGCCTCAAAAAGCAGGGTGGTACACCGTTGTGTGGCGTGGAAAGAACGACCTGGGAGCCCGGGTAAGCAGCGGAATGTACATCGTTCGGGTACAGGCAGGTTTCGATTCACACACCCAGAAAATTCTTCTTCTGAAATAGTTCCGGTAACACAAACAACCTCACAGCCCCCTTCTATGGGGGCTTTTTTATTTCCTTAAACGAGCTATTTAATAGATAATTCAATTTCGGAAATGAAAATTTGATCTGGAGAAGGTATCTTCCGGATTATGAGGCTGTGTAAAAACGCTATGTCGATGAACATGGTCAAGTTTACTTTGCAGAAAATCTACCGGAAGAATGGGGAATTTGTGGTCCACAATACAAATTGGGCTAAAGCCCAATTTTTTGCTTAAGTCTGATTTCAGGACGGGAATGGAAAAAGGAAATAAAAAACACCAACAGCCATTACACAGAAGCAATATTTTCATTCTGTCCCTTCGGGACGAGTGAATGTGGGGTGGGAATTCGATTCCCACAGATAAATCAGTGGGCTAAGAGCATTTCGTCCCTCCGGGACGGAGTTGGCCACAGAGACCAGAATTTATTTAACCAAAGTTGAACAACGATATGGGCTAAGTTATATATTTACAATAAATTACGAATTTTGTATTCCCACTACAATATTATATTTTGTCCATTTCTCGTCCCAGTTGGCGAACGAGTATTTTCAACATTTTGGAAATTAAATAATGAAATTTCTCCGGTTCACTGGTCTTTCGTCTGAGAATCTTCTCATCCTTATCATCTCTATGGTCACTCGATAATGGAAGGAGAGTCATTCCTGAATGGTGGACCATCTCAAATATATGCCTCCCCGATGTAAGTACTTCATGTTAATAAGAAATTTTCGGAACACGTTTCCCCATCTGGGATAAAGGATAAAGATGGGGTTTGGCATTCCATCCACACAAATAAACTTAGTGGGCTAAATGCATTCCGTCCCTCCGGGACGGGGCGGGTTGCGGAGTCCGATATTTATTTTATAAGAAAATTTTTTGAAACAGAATTCGCCCATCGCGGAGCGATAGAGTACAAATGCACAGCATCCTATCGGATTGCCCATATTTCCAAATATCCGAATAGAGCCCGTCGGTATAGGTAATGTTTTAGCTTCTTCTCAGCCTCTGCATTTGAAAAATCGGCTAAATTTTCACCTTTTTTATGGGGATTAGGGAAGCGGTAACACTACAATTTTTGAAGCCATTCGGGCCTCAGGTTTTCAGTTTTTTCTTCCTGGCTGCGGGGAAGAGCACGTTGTTCAGAATTAACCGGTAACCGGGAGAGTTCTTGTGCAGGCTTAAATCCGTGGGAGGATCGCCCACGGCATGGGTGTAATCTTCCGGATCATGCCCGCCGTAAAAGGTAAAGGTACCTTTCCCACAATTTCCGTGAATATATTTCACTTCGTTGGTTCCTTCCACCTCTCCCATGATGATAACCGAAGGTTTAATTTTCTCCCGGTTGAACATGGTGGTTTGCCCCATGAACCCCTTGATGACATT
>JALWDQ010000397.1:0-1265 GCA_027039625.1 Calditrichia bacterium
CCCACTTACTTAACCGTTCCGGTGCAGCACGGAAGCAACCCCCATCCCCCGATAAACACCGTCCGCCTGGTTGAAGACATTGGCTGGAAACGCCGCCACCTGCGTACCATCAAATCCCGATGGGGTGCTCTCCCCTATTTCGAATATTATTTCCCCGCCCTGGAGGAAATTTACCAGCAGAATTACCGTTTTCTTGGCGAGTTTCTCCTGGCACTCCTCCGCTGGCATATCGCTTTGCTCTTCCCGGAACAAAAGATCGAAGTTGCCAGCGAACGGGGTATTCAGAATGAAAGCGATTTGACGCAGTGGGTGGATTCCCAACCTCACCCCGTATTTCTCATTTTTCCCGAAGAACGGGAGTACTATGCCCTTCATTTCCCGGGGATTCCTGTGGAAGTGGTGGAAATACCCCATCATCTTTCCTTTCCGGAGGCATATACTCCGGATATGGCACTTCTGGCTTTACTTTTCCAGAAAGGCCCCGAAACTGCGCTGTATTTCCATTAAGCGCACACTCTCCCGGAAGTACGAAAATTCCTTTCCAAATTTCAAACACTATGACAAAGAGACCACATCGCACCATCCAGTAAGAAAAATCTGCAATTCTGGCAACACCTTTCGGAGCAAAAGATAGGGTCATTTTACCACAGCTTTTCACTTCCATTTCCCGGCGAATAAATCTTAAAAAAAATTGCATTGTTCAGGGAAAAATTTTAAATTTGCAGTCTAAATTTTTCGCAGCAATTATAAAAAGGAGAGTATTTCATATATGAAAATTAAAGCTATTCAAGTGCGGAAGGGAAATGTGATTGAGTTTCGTGGTGATTTGTATAAAGTTACAGAAGCCATCCACGTAACGCCGGGGAAGGGACAGGCGCTGATGCAAATCAAAATGAAGCGCCTTTCGGACGGAGTGAATGCCGAGCAGCGGTTTCGTCCGGACGAGAACGTGGAAAAAGCCACACTGATTACCCGGGAATACCAGTACCTTTACCAGGATGGCGATCACTTTGTATTCATGGACATGGAAACGTACGAACAAATTAGCCTGAGTAAAGAGGCTCTGGGGGATGATGTGTACTATCTTCTGCCCGAAACAATTGTCCAGATTTTGTTTCATGAAGGCACCCCGGTGGGCGTGGAACTGCCCGGAGTGGTGGAATTGAAAGTGGTGGAAACCCAACCGAATTTAAAAGGAGCTACCGTTTCCAGTTCCTATAAACCAGCCAAACTGGAAACCGGGCTCACCACCCAGGTACCTCCGT
>JALWDQ010000398.1:0-3976 GCA_027039625.1 Calditrichia bacterium
GTGCCCATTTTATACGCTGGTGTACTTTCGGTGGGAATTGCCTATACTCTGCAAATTGTGGGTCAAAAAGAAGCGCACCCCTCCCATGCTGCCATTATTCTTAGCCTGGAATCTGTGTTTGCAGTGGTGGGCGGATTTTTATTATTGAACGAACACCTCAGCCTGCGGGAATTTAGCGGCTGCGTATTGATGTTTGCCGGAATGTTGCTCTCTCAATTGGGGCAGATTAGAAGAAAAACTGCCCCCGGGAAGGAACAAGTTTAAGTTGTTCATGGAGAATACTTACCATAGTTGGAGAGGGTGGAAAGCGCCCAGATGCCCAACACCAGCAGCACCTAAATCAGGGGTTGCTTCCGGAAGATTGAGAAGAATCTCCCCAGACCTTTTTTATGAAACCCGCTCGTCCGGAACCGACTTTATAATTGTAATACCGCAGTGGATTTTTTCGGTAAAACTCCTGGTGATACTCTTCTGCGGGGTAAAATTCACCGGCGGGTAAAATCTGGGTTACGATGGGTTTATCAAATTTCCCCGAGGCTTCCAGTTCTCGTTTGGATTGCTCCGCCAAACGTTTCTGTTCTTCACTATGATAAAAAATGGCTGTGCGGTACTGGGAACCGTAGTCGGAGAATTGTCCCAGCGGATTAGTGGGATCGATATTCCTCCAGAAAACGTTTAACAACTCCTGGTAACTGGTTTTTGTGGGATCGAATACAATTTGGACCGCCTCTACGTGCCCGGTTTCTCCGGTGCACACTTCCTCGTATGTGGGATGAGGTACATGCCCTCCCGTGTATCCCACTGTAGTGGAGATGACACCGGGAAGTTCGTCATAAGGAGGTTGCATGCACCAGAAGCAACCACCGGCAAACGTAGCTGTTTCGTATGTATCTTTGTGTTTTT
Source organism: Calditrichia bacterium (assembly GCA_027039625.1). Lineage (GTDB taxonomy): Bacteria > Calditrichota > Calditrichia > RBG-13-44-9 > RBG-13-44-9 > JALXCH01. Next base: position 904 of record JALWDQ010000398.1, read on the forward strand.
TATCATCCATGCTCCAGCTCCATATTTGAATGGCAAGCAATGTTAACATCGTAAACACAAAAGCCCGGTGGAACGTTCTCATCTTTAGCTCCTCTGGTAAATTAGTAACTCCTTAAATGGTTCGAAATAATAAATTGTTCCACTATGTGAAGGCTTTTTCGGAATGATTTTCCTTGTTTCATGAATTGATGAATGGATGAAAGGAACGCTAGATGTTTAATTTTTTGGTACCCGGATTTCAGAAAGTCTTCGGTTGTGTGCCGTTACCTGTGCTCCTGTGCTGTGTTTTTTAAAGGGTCTTCTCATATCTTCTTTTTTCTGGTTGTTTAGCGTTCGTAAAATAAATTTTTGTTTTTGAAATAAAAAGCTCTGTTTATTCCCGAAAGGGAGTGTTTGAACAGAAAGTTTTAGAGAGGAGATCTATTTTGGGTTCGAACTTTCGATGAACAGGCACTTTCTTCAGTCCATGTTTTAAGTTCGTTAAAAACAAAAAAGTATTCTCAATTTACACCGGTAATCCGAAATTAGAAAAAGGTTGACTTTGCTGTAATATTTAGTATTATGTTGACAAATTCTGTGTTTTAATAAAAGAGATATCGCAATGGAAAAAGATAAGTAGTAGATTATTTTGAATGAAAATTTAGGATATTCTGGAAGATTAAAATTGAGGAAGAATTAGGATTCCCTTTTTTATCTTAAAATGATACGGGCCGAGCAGCTTAACCGGAATTGAAGAATTGATCCAGTACTTCCCCCAGGAACAGCAGCCGGGAACCTATTACAAAGAACCTGCAGTTAGAAATACAGCCAGCTTCAAACGTCGGCAAAATATTTGGGCAATCCCATGATTATGGTAGTAATATGAAAACCTTAGAAGAAATTAAAAAAATAATAAACAGCCACCGGACTGAACTTGAGGAAAGATTCAAGGTGAAGAGCATTGGTATTTTCGGCTCTTACGTTAGAGGAGAAGCAACCCCCGAAAGTGATATAGATATTCTTGTAGAGTTTACAGGACCTGTAAGTCTTTTGCATATTGTTTCTATTGAAAATTATATCTCAGATATTCTTGGAATTAAGGCAGATGTTGTTCCGGTAAAAAATGTTAGAAAGGAATTAAAGGGCTATATACTTAAGGAGGCAATCTCTATATGAAAAGAGATGTAAAAATCTACCTTAAAGATATCATTGAATACATGAAAAGAGCGGAAGATTATGTAAAAAATATGAACTATGATGAATTCTATAGCAATCAAAAAACTTGCGATGCGGTTATACGGTGTATAGAAGTTATTGGGGAGGCAACTAAAAATATACCAGAGGAAATAAGAGAAAAGTATCCATCAATCCCCTGGCGAGATATGGCAGGTATGCGAGATAAAGTGATCCATGCTTATTTTACTGTTGATTTTGAAGAAGTTTGGTTCACGATAAAGGATATTATACCAAAAATAAAACCTTTGGTAGAACAAGTATTAAATGATTTTGGAGAAGATAAATTATAAAAATAAATATAATTTTAATATTAATAAACCAGCTACGGATACTGTCTGCTTTTATTTCCGGCAATGCATGGAAGGGTTACTTTAGGTGTTTCCCACATTTTCGAATCTGCGCACTAGAAAGATACATAAGTCTGTAAGAATGGTTGAAATGTGCAAAACGTTGCTTTAAAATAAAAATGCGTAAAATTTCTTATCCCATGATCAATTAACAGGAGATTTTGACGATGGCACATCAGGTGGTGACTATTATTCTGGCCGGTGGTAGGGGAACCCGGTTGTACCCGCTTACCAAAATGCGCAGTAAACCGGCGGTTCCCATTGCCGGGAAGTTCCGATTAATCGACATACCTTTAAGCAACTGCATTCACTCCAACCTGCGGCGGATTTTTATATCGACTCAGTATAGTACCGAATCGCTGCATCGGCATATTTTTACTACCTATCGTTTCGACCCCTTTACCCGGGGCTATGTAACCATTCTTTCGGCGCAACAGACGGCTGAAAGTACCAGTTGGTACCAGGGTACGGCAGATGCTGTGCGGCAGAATTTACGTTTTTTGCGTAAGGAAGGAGACCTGGTGCTTATCCTTTCCGGCGACCATCTTTATCGAATGGATTACCGGAAGTTTATCAATTTCCATTTGAAGAAAAAAGCCGATATTAGCATTTCGGTCTATCCGGTTCCTTACCAGCAGGCATCCGAGTTTGGTGTGATGAAGGTGAACCACGAAGGCCGCATTGTGCAATTCATGGAAAAACCAACACGTGAGGAAGATCTGAAGGAAATGGTGGTACCTCCGGATGTGTTCCGCGAGTTCCATCTGGAAGCAAAAAACCGCACCCATCTGGCATCGATGGGTATTTACATTTTCAATTGGGAGGTTCTGGTGGAGTTGCTGGAAAATACAAAAGCCACGGATTTCGGTAAGGAGATTATTCCGGATGCCATTCATCACAAAAAAGTGTACGGTTACTTCTTCGACGGATATTGGGAAGATATCGGAACCATTCGCAGCTTCTTCGAAGCGCACATGGATTTAACCAAACCCCTACCGCGCTTTAATTTTTACGATGAAGATCACCCCATCTTTACCCACCCCCGTTTTTTGCCTGCTTCAAAAATCTTGCAGGCAGAGGTTTCCGAATCGATTCTGGCCGAAGGAAGCATTATTAACCGGTCTGTGATTCGCTCTTCAGTAATTGGAGTACGATCCCGAATCGAACCGAATTCATTCCTGGAAAATGTGGTGATGATGGGAGCAGATTTTATTGAGACGGCAGAACAACTTCAGGAAAACGAGCGAAATGGGGTTCCCAACGTGGGAATTGGCGAAGGTTGCGAACTCCGAAATGTGATTCTGGATAAAAATGTGCGCATTGGGAAAAATGTAAGATTGGTGAACGAAAAGGGAATTCAGGAGTTTGATAACGAACTCTATTCCATCCGGGATGGCATTATTGTAATTCCCAAAAACACCATTATTCCGGATGGAACAGTGGTGTAAAATGCTCTCTAAAATAGCCAGAGAGATAAACAGTTTCATTGCAGGGAACGGTAAAGCTGGAAG
>JALWDQ010000399.1:0-1264 GCA_027039625.1 Calditrichia bacterium
GATTGGGACCGATAGCCCGTGCCATAATTCCAACCACATCAAAATCCTGTAAAATCCGGGAAACATGCCGGGCTTTCTCCGGATCTCCATCCCGTTTTTCCTCGAAAGGAATATTTTCCACCCGGGCATGCAACTGCCATTGACCGTTCTCCTCTTCCGCTTCGTAAATTAAAAAATAGGCGGCATTCCCAAAATGCCCCTTTGCAAACGTTTCACCATCATCCGTAGCACAGGCAATGCGAATCATTCCTGCAAACCTCCTGAATTGATTGAATCCTTCATCTACTTACCCTGGAAAAATTAGATAGCCAATGGTTCACTTCAAAATTCATTTTCAGAATAATGTACCGTTTCTTACTTCCTTTCCGGCTCTACAAACACCGTTTTTGTCCGTTCCGGCAGCACCGCACCTGGCGCCGAACCCCGGGGTTTGCGTACATATTTCACCCGCGTTACCATAACCGGCACATAGCTACTATGGCGGGCCTGGCTATTCCGGGCAGCCAGTCGTGCGGCATATTCCACCACCTCCCGGGGAATGTGTTCTTTGCGCTGCGGGTTACGTACCACCACATGGGAACCGCTCACCCCCTGGGCATGAAGCCAGAGATCTTCTTTATGGGCATGTCGGAACGTCATCTCATCATTGGCACGGGCATTTTTCCCCACCCAGATTTCCCAATTGTGATAAAAATATTGCCGGTAGGGTCGATGCACCTCAGCCAGCTTTTCCCCGGCGGTCTGGATAATGTGCATGGAGGTTAATTTCTTCTCGATCTGGCGCAATTGTTTAAATCCCACCTCCCCATCCAACTCTGCCTGTAATTGCTCCAATTCCTGAAGCTGTTTGCGCAGGTATTGTAGTCGCTCCCTGAGTTCCTCCCGCCGCTGATGGACCTCCCGCGCTTTGCGAAAATACACCTGAGCGTTCTCCGCCGCACTTAACGCGGGATTCAACGCCACTTCGACTTCCTGCTGCTGCGGATGGTAATAATCGGTGAGTTTCACCTTCTCTGCACCGGGGGAAATTCGTTGCATCTGCGAGAGAATGAGCTCCCCTATCCGTTTATAATGCTCCTGTACTTCCTGTTCATCGGGTAGATTCTCCAGACGGGTTATCAGTGCTCGTAATTGTTCCAACTTCCGTTGTAAATGTTTGCGTAAATTTTCCCGCTTCGCGAATAAATTTTCCTGCCGCAGGCGCTGGAAGACAAACCGCCCCAGCGCTTCGTTCACCGTGGCGTACGTTTCCCGGGGCATCCCG
>JALWDQ010000400.1:0-3971 GCA_027039625.1 Calditrichia bacterium
CTTTTTGTAATGGGGCTGTATTGCCTGATTGCCAAAAAACATCTGGTTAAAAAAATTATCGGGATGGTCATCACAGAATACGCCATCAACCTGTTTATTATTCTCATTGGTTACCGGCACGAAGGGATTCCTCCCATTTTGCTTCCGGAAATGAATCGCGCAGAATTTGCCCGTCAGGCAGTTGATCCGCTTCCGCAGGCGCTGGTACTTACCTCCATCGTCATTGGGCTGAGTACCCTGGCGCTCATGGTAGGCATCTCGCTCCATCTTTACCGGAAATACCACACTTTCGACATGAGTGAAATCCGCCGCCTCCGCGGATGAAATACCCGGACGGAACACATTTCACCGGCTGCTTCCGTAACCTGCTGGAACCCATTCCCCGTAAGCGTTACCCACACCTCGCAGCGCTTTGAAGTTCTCTCTGTAAATATATTTTTCCAGGGTTTACCTCATCAATCGGAGTTCGAGAATATGGAACAAATGCTTCCCTTATTTGTCGCTATCCCCCTGGGCATGTCGTTTCTGAATCTGATATTAACGAAATTTATTCGGGGTATTTCCGCCGGTCTCACCCTGCTCACGGTGCTTTTTATGGGCTGGCTGGCCTTTCAGTTTCTGGGGCATCCGGCGTTTCATTACTCCATGGGAGGCTGGGCCCCACCACTGGGGATTTCTCTGGTCTGGGACGCCCTCAGCCAGTTGCTCATTCTCATCATCTCGGTTATCTCCCTGGCTGTTACCTTATTTGCCATCCCCTATATGCAGCAATACACCGCCCGAAACAAATTTTACTCCCTCTACCTGTTGATGATTGCCGGAATGAACGGTGTGGTGCTCACCGGCGATTTATTTAACCTGTTTGTTTTTCTGGAGATTGCTTCCATCGCTTCTTACGCCCTGGTAGCCTTTGGAGTGGAAGCAGAAGAGCTGGAGGCTTCTTTTAAATACCTGATTCTGGGGGGCATATCGTCCACCCTGATTCTGATGGGGATTGCCCTCCTGTACGCCACCACCGGTACATTAAATATGGCAGATATGGAAATACGTTTGCATTCGCTGGAAAGCAACCCCCTCATTCTGTTCGTATTTGCTCTTTTTCTCCTGGGCTTCGGTTTGAAATCCGCCATGGTGCCGTTTCACGCCTGGTTGCCGGATGCTCACCCTTCGGCACCCGCTCCCATATCCGCCATGCTCTCGGGACTCATCATCAAAGCTCTGGGTATTTACGCCCTGGTGCGCATCTTCTTTGTGGTTCTGGGAATGCCGCCCATCGTGCAGCAGATACTCCTCACATTGGGGGTGCTCTCTATGGTCATTGGCGTTTTTCTGGCTGTGGGACAATGGGATTTTAAACGCCTGCTGGCTTACCATAGCATCAGCCAGATGGGGTATGTGGTGGTTGGGATTGGAATCGCCACTCCGCTGGGCATCCTGGGCGGCCTGTTCCATTTATTGAACCACGCCGTGTTTAAATCGCTCCTTTTCCTTTGCTCGGGTGCTTTTGAATATGCCACCGGCACACGTCAGCTAAAGCAACTGGGTGGATTACTAAAGAAAATGCCCTGGACGGGGGGATGCTGCTCCATCGCCGCTCTTTCCATTTCCGGAGTCCCTCCCTTCAATGGGTTCTGGAGCAAACTCATCATCATTTACGCTCTGTTCCAGGCACATTACTATTTTCTGGCTGCGGTTACCGTGTTCGTTAGTTTCATGACGCTCATCTCTTTCATCAAAGTTCAGAAATACACCCTGCTGGGGGAATTACCACAACGGCTGGAGGGAATTCAGGAATCGCCTTTCCTGATGATTGCCGGAATGGTGATTCTGGCCCTGTTGTGCACAACACTGGGGGTACTGTACCTCTTTTACGGCCCTCAGCTTCTGGAAACAGCTCGAGCCGTACTGATGCATCCCTTAGAATACGCTCAATACGCACTTCCATAATCACACAGGGAAAAGAAGGATGTTTTCATGAAGAAACTCATCGACTTTATTTTCCTGATGTTCATCTGGGTGTTGCTCACCTGGTCGCTGTCGGCAGCGGATTTAATTGCCGGAGCGCTGTTAGCGGCAATAGCTTCTTTTTTATTCAGTGATTTGCTCCCCGAGGAATGGATGTACCTCTTCAATCCGCGCCGTCTGTTCTGGGGGCTGGTGTATCTTCCGGTTTTCTTCTGGCACGTAATCAAATCGAATCTGGATGTGGCTTACCGCGTGTTTCATCCCGAAATGCCCATTCGTCCCGGTATTGTTAAAGTGCGCACCAACCTCAAAAACGACCTGGCTAAAACCTTTCTGGCCAACTCTATCACCCTTACCCCCGGAACCCTCACGGTGGATTGCGTGGACAATTACCTCTATGTACACTGGATTTACATCGTTTCCGACGACCCGGATGAAGATACGCGGCTTATTGTGGAAAAATTCGAGCGCTACCTGCGCAAAATTTTTGAATAAACGCTCCACCGTCTATTTCCTGAGCCACATTTCGGTTCTCTACTTTACGGTAAAATTCCGGTTCTTTTTAGCGTCGGCTTCCGGGAGCCATTTCTTGGAAAAAACGAATTTCCTTAAATTTTCAAATCCCTAAAACAGTCAGGTGAAACGAGGTTTACCATGAACTTTTTCGTCATTGTTTTGTTGACGTGTGCTTTCTTTTGCTTATATCGCATCGGTGCGGGGCCTACACCGCCGGATCGCACAGTAGCCATCGATATTCTGGGAATTTTAATGGTGGGGTTTTGTGCCATCCTAACCCTTTACACCGGCAAGGATTTGTACATGAACATTGCCGTTTCCTGGTCTCTGCTCTCCTTTATTGGCACCACTGCTCTGGCGAAATACTTAGAAGGGAGGACGCTGGATGAGTGAAACCGCCACATATTTGCTCGTCATCGGATTATTTTTCGATTTTGCCGGATGCCTGGGGCTCATCCGCTTCCCGGACATTTACAACCGGCTGCAGGCTTCTACGAAATGCGTCACTCTGGGTACAATTTTCATACTGGCGGCGGTGATGGTGGAATTCGGCTGGAGCAGTATGAGCGGAAAAGCGTTTCTTTGCATCCTCTTCACTCTGCTAACGGCGCCCACCGCAGCCCATGCCATCTCCCGGGGCTCCCACCGCGCCGGTTTCCCCCTCTGGGAGAAAAGTGTGCTGGATAAATACCGGGACGATTTTCCCCTTCAGAAAAAAGTGAAAAATTGAGTTTTTTGGTGAACCTGATAGGCGAAATCATTAAAGGAGAACATTGCCCATGCGCTGGCCCAAAATCAGGGAGCTAAAAGAAGCCATTACTGCCGTGGTACACGGGCCATATACCCATCCTTTTCCCAAAGAGCCAACCCCGGTACCGGATAATTTACGTGCCGCTCCCAAATACAATCCCGATTACTGCATTGGGTGCGGTGCCTGTGCCGAAGTGTGCCCGGCCGGTGCGATTAAAGTAGAGGACATTTTCGAGAACGGGCGCGCCTTCCGCCGCCTAACCTGCAATTATGGAAACTGCATATTTTGCGGAGAATGCGAACTCCATTGCACCACGGAGAAGGGCATCCATCTTACCCCGGATTACGAACTTTCCTACTTTGAATCCCGGGAAGCTCAGGAGCACATTGAACATGAACTGGTGCTCTGCGAAATATGCGGTAACGTCATTGCTCCCCGAAGTCAGTTGCAATATCTGTTTAAGCAGCTTAAAACACTATCCTATTCCAATCCCACAGTGTATTTAACCCAGGCGCAAGAGACCCGTTTATGCGATAACACCGCCCCACGGGACGAACGCCCCATTGGGCGCTGGGATATGATGCGGATTACCTGTCCGCAATGCCGTCGTAACGTGCTTTTGAAAGAAGAGTGGGGATAACCCCGGTTTACACCTCTCCTCCTGCCCAGGTACAGGAAAAGCAGGCCATGACCGATGCCTTCGGTGATGGCCTGTTTTGTATGGAAAAATACCAGGGGT
>JALWDQ010000401.1:0-3970 GCA_027039625.1 Calditrichia bacterium
CTCCAGTATTTATTTTGAATTTCGTGATTATCTAATGCCTGTTTTAACGTAAGAATGTCCTGATGAACATATAACTGATACCAGCGTTCCGGTTGCGCCTGCAATAGCTGTACCAGTGTAAGTAAGAAAATTACTAAATATTGAAAGAATCGATGCTTTTGCATTGTGGACAAATCCATAATGGTTTATCGCTAATATAATGACATTCCTGGCATTGGTATCTGGAATAATCGATAAATTGATGTTGTTTTAAAAAATCCAGGGCTTTGTTACAGGCTGTTTTGTACTGATTTTTATTGTACAAAACTTGCACGATAAAAGGTTGAATATAAGAATTCTCGGGATGTTCTTCTTGCAATTGTTCTAAAAGTTCCAGAGCACGATCGTACTCTCCCTTTTTATTGTAAATTTCGGCTAATGCCATCGCTGCTTTGATATTGTTATGGTCATTTCCCCATAAATTGGTGTAAAGGTTTTCGGCTTCCGAAAAATTCCCCAGCTCGAACCAGGCTTTTTCCAGATCATCAAAAACGATGTACGCTTTTTCAGGAATTTTTGTGCAGAGTTCTACCCATTCTTTAATGGCATCCTCAATCCGATCCTCCAGATAATACGATTTCCCCAGGTAATAATAAGCCGCCTCGTTGCGAGGATTGACCTTCAGAGCTTCTTTAAACTTTACGCGGGCGTCTTTTCCCTTCCCTTCTTCCTGTAGTTGAAGTCCTTCGAATACATGATATAAAGAAAGTTTGTTTTTTAACCAGGCGGGAAGTGGTTTAAAATATTTGTTGGTCGCCTGGAGGGCTTCACCCCAACTATTTAATTTTTCGTAGAATTGTAACAGTTTCGAGGCTGCTTCTCGATAATATGGATTTTCTTTTTCCAGCAATCTTCGGGCAGTTTGAATTGCTCTGGAGTATTCGCCAAGAGCTTCATAATCCAGCATCAAACTTCTTTGCACTTTAATACTCATCTCTTCACTTAAACCGGTGCGAAATGTTAAATCTTTATGAATTTTAAGAGCATTTTTTACCAGCCCTTTTTCACGTAATAAATCCCCCAATCGTAAATAAGCTTCTATATTTTCACTATTCTGGTGAATGGCTTCCTTGAACAATTGAATTGCTTTCCGTACATCCCCATCCACTAAAGCTTCCAGCGCAGCGCGATAACTATCCTCCTGCCGAGAAGGCTTGCGATAACGTCGTGTAAAATAATAAATCAGCAAAAGAGCAATCAGTATCGCCAACAAAATGATGATTTCTGTTAAAACAGTGTTCTCCTGCATCTAAAACTCCTTTTGCTAAGATTGCTTTTCTTCGGAACCGCCGAATTCCCCTTCCGGAATTTCCTCAATGGATATGTTACGCAGATTTTCCAATTCTTTATTAAGTTGTTTGTTCTTCTTTTTTAAATCACGGATTTCCCCTTTTAATTGCAACACGGTAAAACCCATCATTAATGAACCAAGAATGGCTCCAATTCCCAGGGTAATTAATAATAATACGGAAAGATGGATTGCTGGGTAGTAAAGCGTAAAAAATCTTAAATCCACTACCTGGTCGGAATTCTGAATTAGCACATAAATCAATAAAACAACGATTAAAATTTTAATTAGATTTCCCAGAATTTTCATAGATTCTCCTCGTGCTTAAGTTTACCAAAGTTATTTTGCAAAATACAAGAAAACAATTTTAAAATCATAAAATTCTGGTGCCAATAATTGCTGGTACTACCTGTGATAAAGATTTTAAACCCCTGTGAATTTCTGGAATTTTTTGGCTTAAAACAATAAATTTCTTTGATAAAGCAAGTGAAATATTTCTCTGCCAAAATACGTAGCAAATGCTCTGTAAATAAGCAAAATTCGGTAAGTAAATGACTGAAAAACTAAAAAAAATTCGTTTATTTTTGTGGGCACCATCACTAAGTCATTGTTTTTCAGTGAAATATAAAATACAGAAGAATTCTTAATTTTTTCCTTTAACTTCCGAATATAAATTAAGTTAAGCGTGAGAAAATTTTTCTTGATTTACTTTTGGAATCATTTAAATTTAGGCAAAATTTATATTTGAGGAGGACCGATGAAAAAGCTTGGGCGTATTATGGTAGTTGATGATGAAGAGAATATTCGAGAGGTATTGACCAATTATTTAGAAAATATGAATTACGAAGTGGTTACAGCAGTTGATGGGCAGGATGCTTTAAATAAATATAAAAAAGGAGAATTTGACCTCGTAATTTCCGATTTATTAATGCCCAACATCGATGGATTGGAACTGCTGAAACGGATACGCTCGGTGGACAAGGAAGTTATCTTTCTTATGATTACCGGATATCCTTCCATTGAAACAGCGGTGGAGGCTATCAAAAAAGGTGCCTACGATTACATCACCAAACCGTTTCATATGGAAGATGTGAAATTACGCATCGAGCGGGCCTTTGAAAAACGATCTTTAAGAGAGAGATTAAAAACAGTTCAGGGATTTGCCTGGGCTCTTTTGCTGAGCATCCCTTTATGGCTTATTCTGGGGATAATTCTGGCAGCTATTTTAAAATGATTTCTGGCTCAAAGCTGCCTATATTATCTACAATTCACCATATTGCTTGAATTATAATGTTTTTTTAGTTTATCTCAATCACATCTTTCCTAACCGTACCAATACTTCTGCCACTAATTTCTGAAATTTGTTTTTCACCAGATTGGCGATTTCCGTTACTTCTTCGTGGGATAAGGGATTCTGACTTATCCCCGTTGCCATATTGGTTATGCAGGATATTCCTGCAATGCGCATCCCTCTGGCTTTTGCTACAATAACCTCAGGAACGGTGGACATGCTCAGGGCATCTGCTCCAAAACGTCGTGCCATCTGCACCTCTGAAGCCGTTTCATAAGTGGGTCCCGGGGAAACAAACAGCACTCCCTTTTTTAAAGGAATACCCAGATCCAACCCCACCTGCTCTATGATTTCAACAAATTGGGAATCATAGGTATCGTACATATCCGGCCAGCGAGGTTCTCCCTCTACCGGCTTCCCCCACAACGGATTGCGAAACATGAAGTTGATATGATCAACAATAATCATTAAATCGCCCGGAGTAAAGCGAGGATTGGTTCCTCCGGCAGCGTTTGTTACCAATAATTTGTTCACTCCCAGACGGGACATCACCCGCACCACGTAAGCAACATCCTGAATGGAATGCCCTTCGTAATAGTGCGTTCTTCCCTGCACTGCCAGCACACGAACATCCTGCCACTTCCCAAAAACCAAATTCCCTTTGTGACCATGAACGGTGGAACGTGGAAAATGAGGAATATCCGCAGTTGCAATCTTAACTTTGTCCTGGAGGGTATCCGCAAAATCCCCTAATCCTGAACCTAAAATCACCGCAATATCTGGTTGCATATCCGTGAATTGCCGAATATAATTTAAACTTTCTTCCAGTTTCTGATTTACCAGCTTTTGGTTTACCAGTTTCTGGTTCAAATCATTACTCATATTTCTTCTCCATTGAAAATCATGTATTGAAAGAACCGCCAGGTGTAATATCCAAACGAAACAATAACCGCCATAACAGCCAGTACCAGCAAAATGGGTTTGGCCGCATCCCACTCAATTAAATACGAAAGAAGCAACAGGGCAATAATGGTGACCCCTATTTTCCCGGGAATTTCGGATGCAACCACCCGGTGAGTTCTGGATATGAGTATAAACGACCCGATGACGATCAGAACATCGCGAGCAATCAGGATAACCACCACCCACAGCGGTAACCCATAACTGATATGAAGGGCAATTGCCCCCAGCGCCACACAAACTTTGTCTGCAAACGGATCCAGAATCTTGCCCAGTTCACTGACTTCATTCCGTTTCCTGGCAAGGTAGCCATCTGCGTAATCCGAAAGTACAATCAGGATACTCATAATAAGCGAGGGAGTCAGTTGCCGATGAATAATAAAGTGATAGGT
>JALWDQ010000402.1:0-1262 GCA_027039625.1 Calditrichia bacterium
CCTGAAAGGTTATGGCACTTATCCATCTGGCAACCTACTACAAATACAGCATCCGCCCCATTGGTAAAGGCATCAAGGATTTCTGGCACTTCAAGCCTTCCAGTACATGCAAGTCTATCTATTTCAAGCCCTTCTGGCACAAGCCCGCCTTCCTTCAAGGCGTCCACATCCACACTCATGGTATAATTACAACAAAAGCCCTTGATCTTACTCATGATTCTGCCCCCCTGGCCTCAAGAGAAGGCTCCAAAGATATTGCCTTTGCTGGACAATCCTTTACACAGATTCCACATGCATGACAAAGATCGGGTTCAATTACTGCATAGCCTTCATCCACTATGTGCGGTGCCCCAAAGGGACAAAGCCTTACACAGGTAAGGCAGGCCACACACTTTCCAGGATCGACCACGGCAAAAAGTCCAAGTTCCCTGAGGGCCTCCTGGTCTATTGTCTTCCTCTTGATGGCCTCTTCTCTCAAGGCCTTTATGATATCTGCACATCTCACATTTTGAGGACATACGGGGATACAACTTTGGCACTGGGAACATGCCCAGATGATATCCCCCTTGATAAGATCATCTTCCATCCCCAAGTTTACCATGTGGACTATCTTTCTTGGATCAAACTCATCTACAACCTTTTCCACAGGGCAAACACCGCTACAAGAGCCACATGAAAAACATAAGGTTACGCTCTCGCAGCCCTCGTACGGGATTACTGACTCGTAAAATGAACTATTTAATTTTGCAGCCTGAACTGTCATACTTTTATTTCCTCACCCTGTTATCTAAGCCATGGACCATTTTCCAGCCTCTTCCTTGACAGTGCCTTTTTTGGACAGGGTAGAAAGATGTTTTTCTACCTCTTCCTTTTCCGCCTTTACCTCCTTTGAAAGCTCATCAAGGCTTAGGGCACCTTCTGAAAGAAGCATCTTTATCTCTTGAAGTATCCTTTCCGAACGAAGAGCTGGTAAAATCTTTGCCTTCACCCCTTCGGTTATGGCCTCCTTTGAAAAATTGCCCTCCTTGTGAAGCTTCTTTGAAAGGGTTCCAAGGGCCGTTCTTGGTTTTCTGGCCTGGGCAGCCTTAACTCCTGCCTTAAGATGCCTTATGAGCCTTTGCCTTTCCTCTTCACCCTTGCCTTCACCAAGTGGACCCTTGTCCTTAATCTTTGAGACATATCCTGTGATGAGTTCCACAAATCTATGTGCCTCTGCGGCAGAGGCCCATTCAAGGCTCATCCTTTCAGGATCGACTCCACAG
>JALWDQ010000403.1:0-12525 GCA_027039625.1 Calditrichia bacterium
TCTCTATTACAATCCAGCCCGAATAAGTACCCACCACCAGAGGATTGAAGGTTACTGTAACCGGTAATCCGGACAACGGTTCCAGAGTAAAGTTGGTTGTATCCACTGTAAACACAGGTTCGGTACTGTACACATTGGTAACGTACAGCGTATCCGTTCCGGCATTATCCACATTCAGTACCATCTGCGGGGTTACACCCAGGAAGGAAGTACCGAAGTTCAAAGAATCCGGGGTAGTGGAAATGTCCGGTGTTCCCGTTACATGCAGTGTAACTTTGGGATATTTAAAGACAGGATTGACGGGATCGTTACTTTGAATTACTACATTAGCTTGATACAATCCGCCAAACATGCTGGCTGTATTCACGTTCAGGGTTACTGCCATGGAGTCTCCGGGAGCTATCGTTCCGGAAGTGGGATTCTCGCTCAACCACTCCACTCCTTTGCTAATCTTCACCAGCAACTGGTCGTGGGCGTAGTTCTGGTTGTAAGCAATCTGCAATCCCGTAGTTCCGTCCATGCTCTCGATACCATAGGTGGAGGAACCCTGATCATCGATATGTTCGTAGACCAGCAGGATGGTTGCCGATTCCTGAAAGAGCACAACCTGGAATTTCATCCCCTGGGTGCCCTGCGGATAATGACCCCAGTTATCCCACTGGATAATGAATTGATTCCCGATCTGCTGGGTGTAAATCTCGCCACCGGCCCGACCATCCAGGTCATCCCAGAATACCGCTACGATGCCGTTGGGATCGGAGGGATCGGGAATTGCCGCATTGCTAAAAGCATTTGCCCAGAAGTTCATGTCGAAGGTAATAAATCCGTTGGTGTTTACCTGAACCTGGTTGTAGCTCTGTCCATAGAATTTCACGTTAAACGGCAGGGTAATCTGCGCTTGACCTTCGTCGTAAGGATCAAAACCACCTGTTGGCTGTAACGTTACCGGTGTTCCGGTGGTGGAAATATCGATAAACTGATAGGTCGGTCCATTGGGCTCGTCGCTGTCAATCCATTTGTAACCGAAAGGATCGGGACCGCCGGAGCCTTTGGTCTGCTCGCCAAAGGTCGGTTCGAAAGCACCTTTACTGTACACCGGTGTATGATGCACCTGCTGCTGATACAACGGTTTCCAGTTTCGGGAGGACACTTCCTCATCTTCGATACCAATAATTTCCAACGGGCCGTTGCCGTCGTTGCGGATGTAGAAGGTTGCACTATCCGTCTGGTTACTCAACAGATCGAAATAGAAAGAATCCGGATGGACGTAAATAATCGGATTTTCGTTGGCAACCAGAGTAACGAATACCGTGTCCTCAAGATTGCTGGAATCGTTTCCGGCCACAATGAGTTGTGTTGTGTATACACCAGCAGTAACCACCGAAGCATCGAAAGTAACATCGAAGGTCTGCGTCTGCGAAGAAGTAATTGTGGCCGAATCCGGACTGACGCTTAACCAATCCACCGCCGGATCTTCGGTAACGGTTACATTCAATACACTGGGTTGGGACTGGGTGTTGGATACGGTAAATTGCATCACATCCGTGCCACCTACTAGCAATGTATCAGTTAGTTCGGTAGGCGAAGTAACCATAATCGGTGGATTGTTGGGCAGTCCCAGATAAACGTTATCAATTAACCAGTGGTCGAAATGACTGGAGGAGCTTTGAGTTCCATGATTGCGGAACCGGAACTGGAAGTTGTTGTGGAAGTAAGTGGCACCGGTGGGATTCAGAGCATCCAGCGACAGAATCACATTTTCGAACGGCTGCACACTGGTTCCAGGAATTGCCCATACCGTATGCCAGTTTCCCTGATCATCCTTAAAATCTACGGCCAAACTATCTCCGGTTTCCGGAGCATTTCCGCTTCCTTCCGGCTGATACCAGAACGAAAGGATCATTCCCTGACCCTGGTAAGAACTCAAATCCACAGGCAGCAATGTGACAAAGTCGCCTCCAGTGGGATGCCCATCCAGTGTCAGTTCGTAGGGAGGAGAGGGCGGGTTGATTCCCACATCGGTAACTTCAGCATTTTCGTTAATCCAGAAAGAAGAATCCGGTACGGGTGTGTTGGGGAAGTCGTCGAAGAACGGAATTCCCAGAGGAGAATAAGCAAGATTGCTGGGATCGGATTCATAAGGAGGTGTTTCGTTATCCACAGCCGTTACGTAATAAGCGTGGGTTCCGCCACTGGGAGTGAAATCTGCGGAATCTACTGCTCCGGTATCTGCCGGAGAGCGCGTGAAGGAAGTGAGCAGTGTTCCGTCTTCGTACAGATTGATCGCATCGAAATCATCCATGGGGGTGCCATCCACATTGGTGCTGGGATTCGTCCAGTAAGCACGGTAGGTGCCTCCACCCAGATCAACCAGAGCAAAATTTGTGGGTGGATTGGGTTGGTGCGCACCACCTGCTATCCAGCTGGCTTCCACAGTGGAACTGGCACTATCCACACTATCTACTGCCCAGATGGTGTAGGTGTATTCGGTCCCGTCGGTTAATCCGGTATCGGTGTAGGTTTGCACACCGGAAGCAACAGTATCAATCACCGAACCGTCCCGGGCAATCACGATGCTGAAATTAGTGAGCGGATTGCCGTTTACATAGCTGGTGGGATCGCTCCAGGTAAGCAGCATCTGGTCGGCCATGGTGTAATCGCTGTACGCACTGAAGTTGGTGGGTGGCAGCGGATCGTCTGCATCACCGGCAGGAGCAAGTTCATAAACAAAGAACATATCCGGTTGACCCTGCATCAAACCACCCAGCACGGCGAGACCAAGCTGGTATTCATCTGAACTCCACAAACCACCGGCGATGTTATTGGCACCAGGAAAGTCGTTGGCTACATCATAAGTAACACCGGTCAGAGTGAGGGTGTTTAAATCAATTTGATGGATGAGCTGCGGATTGCCGCCACCCTGACCCTGGTCGAATACCCACAGGAAGGGACCACCCGGTGTCCATTTGTCGTAGGCGCTTCCGTACATTCCGCCCAGATTGTGGGTGGTTGCCGGGATAACGGCCAGCGTGTTACCATTGCGGTCTACCAACATCAGGTCGGTATTCCAGTTACCTACCCAGAAGGCGTCGTTGGCTTCGTCGTAAGCAATGTTGCGCACGGCCACCGGCGAGTTAATCTGACCAATCAGCGTCTTGGTAATGAAGTCCATCATATAGATGGTATTGGCGGCAGCACCACCGTACATGTAGGTTCCATCGTAGGCCAGGTCACGCAGACCGCTAACCCCAGAAATGGAGAATTCTTCCATCATGGTACCATTGGTATCGTAGCGATGGATCAGGTTCGAAGCCCAACGGGTGGTGTAAAAATAAGTCCCGTCGAACTCAGCGCCGGCATTCCCCAATCCGCCGGTAGCAGCCTGCACGTCGAAACTAAACAACAAATCCCAGGTTGCTTCCAGAGAGCCACTCGGAGCGGCAGACAACGTGGGAGAAACCTCCGTGTAATCCGGTTGTTCTACCCCTTGAGCAGCAAATACGCCCGTCGCAACCAGAACGAGCATTACTAACATTACACTGAAAAATTGCTTCATAGTACCTCCATTAATTAGTTTGATGATCCATTAATTCAATTAAATATGGTTTCCTGCCAATTACTGGGTAACTCTCACCTCCTTTCTGCTATTAGTTATTCTTCCCTGGTTTATTATTTTAGTTAAAATTTGAAACGCTTCGGTTCTTGGGGTTAATATTTACAGGAATACAAAAGAGTGCAATTAAGAAGTCGGGTATATTCGCTTGTGTGATCAAATATGTTTTCATCAAAAATTGGTTTTTCAACTGTCTCGATACAACTTTCAGTAATTTAAAAAAAAATTTTTTAAGCGCAATATATTTTTGCAATCTCAGTTACTTTTTTAATCGAAAAATTTTTACCTTCCGTTTCTCAATCACCAATATTTTTTCTAAGCACTTCTTTAAGTTTGTCCACTGCAACGCCAATTTTTTCTGCGTTCTTCGCCCCGGCAGTTGCCAGATGCGGACGCCCTCCTCCGCCACCTCCAGCAATCCGTGCAATTTCGCGAATGAGCTCACCAGCGTGCAGTTTTTGCCCCTTAATCAAATCGTCCGTTATTGCCAGAACAAAATTTAATTTATTCTCCTTTGAATTCACATTGATGAGGAACACAACCCCCTGTTTTGCCCGTTGCCGGAACCGATCTGCCAGCTGCTTCAACAGGTCGATTTCTACATCCTGAAACTGTTTTACCGCCAGATGAATCGAATCAATCTTTTCGCCTCTCTCGACCAGTTCTTCTACTGTTTGGAGGATTTGTTCGGACTGGACCTGTTGCATCCGTCGTTCGATGGAATGAATTTCCTGGTACAATTGCTTAATGCGTTGGGGAATTTCCTCGGGTGCCGCGTTTAGAATCCGCGTAACCTCGTACAAAATATCACGACTTTTTTGCATGAATTCCACAGCACGGGGTCCGGTTAACGCTTCAATCCGGCGAATACCGCTGGCAACACTCGATTCCTGCACTATAACGAAAGCACCAATTTCTCCCGTTCGCCGCACGTGCGTTCCTCCGCACAGTTCTTTACTGAAATCATCAATAACCACCACCCGCACCTGATCTTCATATTTTTCCCCAAAAAGCGCCATGGCTCCCATCTCCCGGGCTTTCTGGAAGTCGGTAACGAAAATTTCCAGAGGAACGTCTCGCCGAATCTGCTCGTTTACAATCCGTTCGATTTCTTCCAATTCCTCTCGCTCCAGCTTTTTAAAGTGGGTAAAGTCGAAACGCAATCGGTCTGGAGCTACCAGAGAACCGGCCTGTTGAACATGATTCCCCAGCACCTGACGTAATGCCGCATGGAGTAGATGGGTTGCCGTGTGGTTGTACATGGTGGGGTAACGCCATTGCGGATCCACTTTAGCCACAGCGCGGGCATGGATAATTTGCAAATCCTCCGGACCCTCACAAATGTGCACAATGTCGCTGCCTTCCTTTTGAACATCCACAACTTTCAATTCCGCATTTTCCAGAATAATGCGTCCCCGATCTGCAACCTGACCTCCACTTTCGGCATAAAACGGTGTTTCTACCAGAACAATGCGATATTTCCCGTTGGTGCGGGCAAATTTGCACACGTTAGTTTCTACTTCCAGTGTGTCGTATCCTACAAAATGGGAAGCGCCGGGGCAGTGTTGAAGCACGTTCCAGTTATCCACATGGTCGTATTGCAGGGTAAATTTCCCGGCCAGCCGGGATTTCTCTCGCTGTTTTTCCATCTCCCGGTCGAATCCTTCTTCATCCACCCCCATATTGTGCTCTTCGGCCATGATGCGGGTCAAATCCAGCGGGAACCCGTACGTGTCGTACAATTTGAATGCTTCCTCTCCGGGAATAACCGTACGCCCTTCCTGCTTAAGCTGCTGCACTAATTTCTCGAACAGCTCGATGCCGCGATCCAGCGTTTTGTTAAAATTCTCTTCTTCGGACTGAATGGCGTCCATAACGTATTGCTGGCGTTCACGAATTTCCGGGAAGGCTTCTCCCATAATTTCCACCACTGTGGGAACTAGTTGGTAGATAAAAGGTTGATGTAAGTTTAATTTACGGGCGTATCGGGCAGCCCTGCGCAAAATGCGACGCAATACGTAACCCCGGCCTTCGTTGGAAGGAAGCGCTCCATCGGTGATGGCAAAGGTAAGCATGCGGATGTGATCGGCAATCACCCGAAATGCTACCTTTTGTTCCTCAGATGCCGAAGGGTAATCGATTCCAGCAATTTCACCAATTTTTTTTATGATGGGTTGAAACAAATCCGTGTCGTAATTGGAGAAAACCCCCTGCAACACGGCCACAATGCGTTCGAAGCCCATTCCTGTATCGACATGCTTTTTCTCTAAGGGATGTAATTCGCCCGTTTCATCCCGATTGTACTGGATGAACACCAGGTTCCACAATTCAATGTAACGACCGCAATCCCCGTTAACCTGGCACACGTGGCCGGGAACATCCTGTTTATCGCAATGTTCAGGGCCCAGATCGATATGAATTTCCGAACAAGGACCGCAGGGACCGGTGTCGCCCATTTCCCAGAAATTGTCCTTCTCGCCAAACCGCAATACTCGTTCCGCCGGGAGGTCTGTTACCTGAGGCCAGAGTTCGGCAGCTTCATCGTCTTCGTGATAGACAGTTGCCCACAGTTTGTCTTTGGGTAATTTCCAAACCTCAGTGAGAAGTTCCCAGGCCCACTGGATGGCTTCCTTCTTGTAATAATCTCCAAACGACCAATTCCCCAGCATTTCGAAAAAGGTGTGATGGTAGGTGTCGTGTCCCACCTCTTCCAGGTCGTTGTGTTTACCGCTTACGCGAATGCATTTTTGGGAGTTAACGGCACGTTTATAGGGACGGGTAGCTTTACCTAAAAAAACGTCCTTAAACTGATTCATTCCTGCGTTGGTAAAAAGAAGGGTGGGATCGTCCTGGGGAACTACCGGAGAGCTGGGAACGAATGTATGACCTTTTGATTTGAAAAAGTCGATGAATTCCTGTCGTATCTGTTTAGACGATTTCATAAAACGCTTCCTGCCTTTTCATTATATACGATTTGGGTCTCAAACTCCCTACAAAGTCGAAATAATCTCAATTTTGTTGTGCAAAATTAGTTCTATCAACCAGTTAAGGCAAGAAGTTTGTCGGTTTATTGTGTAATTGCGGTGTGATTAATTCCTCATGGCAGAATCTATCTTAACGGTGGTCTTTTTAGATAGCACCTGTCGCACTTTGATAGCCAGGTCTTTCATGCGGTAAGGTTTGGGCAGGGTTCCATCGATATGAATATCCCGCGGCATGTGGCGTTCTTTTTCAATATGTCCGCTGGAAATTAAAATTTTAATGTTCCTATCCAGTTTTTTTAATCGCTTGATGGTTTCGATGCCATTCATTTTGGGCATGGACATATCCACAATAGCCAGGTCGAATTTTTTCTTTTCTTTAATAATGATTTCCAGCGCTCGCATTCCGCTTTCGGCGGTAGTCACTTTATACCCCAACGATTCCAGTATTTCGCGAACAGAATCGACTACCATCTGTTCATCATCAATGACCAGGATTTTCTCGGTACCGGCAGGAATGCTATCGTAAGTCACTGTTTCCTGAATTTTACGCTTAATTTTGCTGGGAGGCAGGTAAATATAGAACGTGGTTCCCTGATTGGGGATACTCTCCACCTCAATATGTCCCCTGTGGCTTTTGATGATTCCGTACACAACAGAAAGTCCCAGACCGGTACCTTTACCCGGATCTTTTGTTGTGAAAAAAGGATCGAAAATTTTGTCCAGATACCCGGGTTGAATACCGCAGCCTTTATCAGAAATCATCAAGCAGACGTATTCCTGCTCGGGATGGTTGTGGTCGTGCTTGGGGCGGTATTTTTTCATCCGGGTTCTAATTACGATGGGACCGCCTTTCGGCATGGCATCCCGGGCGTTCACTGCCATGTTGATGAGCACTTGGGTTAATCGAGTCTCGTCAGCTTCCACATCTTCGATATCGGGGTCCAGGTCTAATAAAATTTCATATTCCTTCCCCAAGGTGCGACGCAACATGGCAGAGAGGTCGCTCACCAGATCGTTGAGGTTAAGGGGTTTGAGGGAGACGTCCTGGTCGCGGGAGAACATGAGTAGTTGGCGGGTTAAGTCTGCCGCACGTTGAGCGGCATCGGCAATAATATTTGCTCGCCGAATAATCCGATAATCCCCATTGGCATCTTCCTTTAATAAATCGGTGTTGGGGATGATAATACCCAGAATATTGTTAAAGTCGTGAGCAATACCACCCACCAGAGTCCCCAGGCTTTCCATTTTTTGCAATTGAATAACCTGCTGCTGGGATTTCTTCAGCTCTTCGTATGCTTCCTGTAAACTGCGTGCTTTCTCTCGCAAGGCATGCACCAAATGAATGTTTTCTAGAAGAATTGCCGCTTGATTGGCCAGCGTATTAACAAGGTGGACATCTTCCAGCCGGAATGCGTTCTTCCCTTTTTTTAAATATAAAATTGTGCCATAGCAGAAATCTTTTTCGCTAATAGGTACCGTAACCAGGGAGACTTTCTGGTTGCGTGGTAATCCCAGAATAGCGTAATCCTGCGGTGTCAAATCCGAAGAATTTAACACCAGTGGTTCTTTACTCCAGTAGGTTCGAAGGATGAAATTTCCTTTCTCCCTGGCTTCTGGTGCCATACGTTGGTAAACATCCTGCGAAGATGCTTTGGATAAAATGAGTTTTTTCGTTTCCGCATCCCATAAATAAATGAACGCCTCAGAAGCATCCAGGAGTTTGGTGCCATCCACAATAATTTTTTCCAGAATTTCGTTGGGGGAACTGGCTCGCATCATCTCCTGACTGATGGCAATCAATTGCTCCAGATTTTTGGCATTTCTCCTATTCCAGGTGCTGAGCTTTTCCAGTTCCTCGGTTTTCTTAAGTAATTCTTCATTAACCCGCTGGAGCTTACTCTGGTTAAACAGAATCTCGCGTTGAATTTGAATTTTCTCGGTAATATCAATAATCGCAATAATAATATTTTTTATGAAATTGTATTCATCCTGATAGCCGGCAATATTTAACTCCACAATGCTTTTGCTACCATTATTCATGGTAATTGTAGTCACATATCCCCGAACATCCTGCTGATTCTGAATAAGCCGGTTAAGGATAGCATTTAAATCGTCTCGCTGGAAAAAGCGTTCCAGATTCATTTTAATTAAAATGTTACGCTCGATTTCAAAAAAGTTGCTGGCACTTTCGTTCACATCTTCAATTTGCCCCAGAGTATCAGCAATGATAATGGGAACAGGGCTGAGCTGGAAAATGGTTTCCAGATAGCGTTTGGATTTGTGGAGTTCTTTCAGGTTCTTTTCCAGATCATCCACCAATTTGTTCCAAGCGCGGGCAAATTGGGAGAATTCATCCCTACCTTTCTCGGGCAATCGTAAACTTAGCGCTTTATCGGATTCGGTATGGGTCTGAATTTGCCGGGCTGCTTCATTTAAAGGGCGGGTAATGGGCTGAGCCAACAGGCGGGACAAAAGAATCAAGAGCAGCGAAATAATGATGGTAATTGTAACCAGAGAACGATGCTGGGACTTGACCTTATTCTTAACCCAGTTGAGATTCAACCCCAGAATCAAATCACCCTGATATTCATCGTGGAAAAAAATCCCCTGTTTTAGAAAAAGAAAATGCCGGGTGAATGCTTCTAGTTTGTTAGAATTCCGAAAGTCGTTAATCTCTTTTTCCCATCCCTGATAATTGTAACCATACCGCACATGCCCCTCTGCATCGGTAATACACACCAGCGAGATGTCCTCATCGTTTTCCAGACTGGTGAGCACATTCTTGCTAAATTTGGTGTCGTTAAAATAAAGTCCGGCACCCAGAGTGGTAGCTGTTGCTTGAATAATTCCACGGCCTTTTTTTAACAACCCTTCCCGAAATTGCGTTTCCATACTAGTGGAGAAATAGATGTAAAATCCTGCACTCAGGATTAGGATAATGCTGGTGGTTAATATCCAGAGCTTAATAGAAATCTTCAACTGACATCAATACCTTATTTTTAAATTTCTAAAATTTATCTGGATAAAATTTCTTCCATGGACTTGGAAACTTGATTAATACTATAAGGTTTGCGCAAAAATCCTTTCACACCCGTTAAATTTATATCTTCAATTGGGCCCTCATCAATGCCACTGGTTAAAATAGCTTTTATATTAGGGTTAACCTTCTGAAGTTCCCGCAGGGTTGTTTTACCATCCCATTCGGGCATTTTCATATCTATAATGACATAATTAATTTCGTTCTGGTGTTCCCGATAATATTGGAGGGCTTCTTTGCCGCTGTTTTTCTTAACAACCTGATAGCCTAAAAATTCCAGAATATCTCCCAGTACATTAAGCACGTAGTTTTCATCATCTACCAGAAGAATGGTTAAATCCGAAGGGCGGATCTGTTGATGCTTCTTGGACACCGAAACCAGTGGAATTTCTTCCTGTTCTGCCGGAAAATAGAGGTCAAACCGAGTCCATTCGCCCGGCTTGCTGTGAACATCTACATATCCATTCATGCCACGTACAATTCCGTAAACCACCGAGAGCCCCAGTCCAGTGCCCTTTCCTATTTCTTTCGTGGTGAAAAACGGATCGAAAATTTTAGGTAAAATTTCCAGTGGTATCCCAACGCCGTTGTCCCGAACCATCAGGTGCACATACGGCCCCGGCGTTAAAGAACCAAGCTGGTATTGTTTTTCCACCTGAAAATTGTCCGTTTTAATGATAATTTTCCCCCCTTCCGGCATGGCATCCACTGCATTAATCACCAGATTCATAATAATTTGTTGCAGCTCGGTATCGTCGCCTTTTATGGTAAATAGATTTTCGTTTAGATGGGTCTGAATTTTAATATTTCCCGGAATATTGGGTTGAAGTAATTCCAGACTATCCTTAATAATCTGATTCAGGTCGATGCTGTAAAAATGAGCATTATCCTTTTGCCGAGTGAATGTTAAAAGACGCTGGGCAATCTCAGATGCTCGATGAGCCGATTTTTCGATGATTTCTGCTCGTTTGTAATTAGGACTTTCTCTGGAAGTGGAAAGTTTAATAAGCTCTGCATTGGGAATAATGGCCGCTAGAATGTTGTTAAAATCATGGGCAATTCCCGAAGCCATCAAACCGATACTTTCCAACTTCTGGCTTTGCAATAATTGATCCTGAATTCTTTTTAATTCGGTAATATCCTTGAATAAAAACAAAAAACCAATAGTTTGCTGTCTGAAATCTCCGATTAAATTAACGGTAAGGATTACATCCAGTTCACCACCACCAACGCGATAAAGTTTTAACTCCTTATTGGAAACCAGACCAAATTTATTTAAATGAAGTTTTAATTCCTGAATAATTTCATCTTTCTTTATAAAATCCGAAAAATAATTAAATTGGGAAAGTTCCTCAACCGATTCAATCCCCAACAATTGGTAACCCGCCTTGTTTAAATATATCAAGTCCCCGTCAGTATTGGTAATGGAAACACCATCTTGCAAGATTTCAATTAAATTACTTAACTGAAACGGTTGAGATCGTTTATTCTGATTCTTTTTAAAAAAGTTAAACATGACTGCCCACTACTTGTTTCCCGCTTGTTTTTTAAACAACACACCAATCTGATTTTGCCATTCTCGTTTAATACTGGTGAAACTGAAAAACAAAGCCAGAAGAACCGTAATCAGAATAAATATAGTATTCAATAATAGGTAAAATGTAATTTTTTTTATTAAAAATAATCCAATGGAAAAAATAATTCCAAAAAATCCCAAGGATAGAATGTAATTAAAAGATACGAAACTGATAACTTTTTTTAAAGTACTTACTTTGGGCTTGGATACTAAACCATTTAAATACTGAAAATTTTCAAGATAACGTTCATTTTCTTTTGCCAGATCGCTTTCCAGATATTTCCAGCGGACGTACCAGAAATAAAGCATAGCCAAATTCAGAATATAATTAAAAATCTGCCCATATATAAAAATTTTGAATTGAAGTTGGAAAGCCACAAAATGCAATGTCTCTACAATGTTCGATAACATAAAAATAAATATAACCACATTCAAATATTCCGAGAGAACAATTTTTTTTTGGTAATAACGATACCAGAATACCAGCAAACTTAGTATAGACAACACCATGGTGGTGTAATTTTTCACCGCAAAATTAGCCCATGCTTCCTGGGTTCCTAAAATAAAAGGATTTTGTAAAAATTTAGAATAATTAATTAAAGCTATGGTCACTATCAAGAATACAATGAGATAAATTTGATGATAAGGTATTTCTTTTTGATTTTTAGTCGAAACAAGGCCCAGATAAATAGAAATGACTAATATAAAAATTTTTAATAATATTTCCGAAATAATGTAAATAGGTAGAAAAATAAATTTATAAATTCTAAAAAATACAATAATAGACATCCCCAGAGAAAGATAGCCGTAAAAATAATAAAAAAGTTTCACCAAGAAATAATTTAATTTTGTGTGAGGAATGGTTTCTCGAATTAATAAAAAAATGAGGAAATAAGTAATAGAATTTAAATAAGGCAACGGACTTTCTTCATTGACATGAAGTACGAATAACCCTATCTGGTAAAAAATATAAATTACGATAAAAATCCAATATTTTTGTAAGAATTTCTGAATCATTTAAATCTTTTCTTATTTTATTATCAAAAAAGCCCAATATTACCAATTTAAATTATCGACACAGTAAGATTTTATTTAGCTTAATAAATATAAAAAAAGAGTGCTGTAATAGCACTCTTTTTATGAATTATGAAAGTAGAATCGTCTATCTATTGTGATATATTATTTGGGAATACCCGGCGGTACAATCGGACTCCAGGTGGCCAGTTTAGGAATGCCCGGCGGTACAATCGGACTCCAGGTGGCCAGTTTAGGAATGCCCGGCGGTACAATCGGACTCCAGGTGGCCAGTTTAGGA
>JALWDQ010000404.1:0-12524 GCA_027039625.1 Calditrichia bacterium
CAGCACCCGTTTGCCCTGAATCAGATGGTAATCCTCGACCGAAATGGGAGAGGCGGCATCAATGACCATTGCCTCGGGATTAACTTCCTGAATGGATTCCCGCACCATCAGCACATCGTCGGGGTCAGCCGTATCGATTTTGTTAATCACCACCACATTGGCCATGCGCAGATTGGCCTCGCCGGGATAGTAAAACAGTTCGTCTCCGGGACGATGGGGATCGGCAACGGTAATGTGCAAATCCGCGTGGTAGAACGGCAGGTCGTTGTTACCGCCGTCCCAGACGATTATATCCGCTTCCTTCTCTGCCTCGCGCAAAATCGCTTCGTAATCCACACCGGCGTAAATGACGTTCCCCCGGACAATGTGGGGCTCGTACTCTTCCCGTTCCTCGATAGTGCATTTGTACTTATCCAGATCTTCTAACGTGGCAAACCGCTGTACCCGTTGCTCCACCAGATTTCCGTACGGCATGGGATGGCGAATGGCCACGACCTTTTTACCCGCTTCCTGAAGAATTTCAATCACCCGGCGGGTGGTTTGACTTTTGCCGCAACCGGTGCGCACCGCACACACCGCAATAACCGGTTTACTGGACCGAAGCATGGTGCGATTGGGTCCCATTACTTTGAAGTCCGCGCCCGCAGCGTTTACAATCGCCGAGCGGCTCATCACATAGTCGTAAGGCACGTCGCTGTAAGCAAACACCACCTCATCTACCTGAAATTTCCGGATTAATTCCGGGAGTTCACTTTCCGGATAAATGTTGATGCCGTTGGGGTAAAGCTTTCCCGCCAGCTCTGCGGGGTACTTCCGCCCTTCGATGTTGGGGATTTGCGTCGCCGTGAAGGCTACCACTTCGTACTGCTCATTATCCCGAAAAAATGTATTGAAATTATGAAAATCGCGACCAGCGGCTCCCATAATAATTACGCGCGTCCGTTCCATAGGAACATTCCTCCTTGTTTTTAAGTTTCCTGAGTCACCTCTCCGGTCCCGCCAACACCGCTATCATCGGTCGGTCCGGTGAGTTAATTTACCTGCTTTTCTTTTTTTGAGAGAAATTGAAATAGGCGGGCTGTAAAAGATTTAACTAAATCCGTACCAGTGCTGGCAGCCAATTAAGTAACTTTCGATTATCGGGTCCGGAACCACAAACATTCCCAATTTCTGCATTTTTGTTCAGTAAGTGTGGATAATATATAAAAAATCCTGCATAGATGAAATAGAAAAAAATCAAGTTTGCGGAAGGGGTTAGGGAGCCTTTTCCATCGGAAGCAAATCCGCCAGAATCTTATCTCAATTACCGTTAAGCTATGGCTTCTCCGCTCCCTTGCGAATAGGTCTCTTTCCGCGGGAGGTTTCGCGCGGTTTGCTCAGAATGCTGCCCGAGACGGGCTTTGTAAGCATAGGGGTAACGGCTAACAGGAATGAGTACTGCTCTGCTTTCTAAAACCGTTTACTCATTTCCCGGTAACAATCCGGAATAAAAAAAGCCGGGATTCGGGCTGCAATGTTCTGGGTTGTTTCAGAACCAGGTTTTCAACCTTTATTAATTTTTCCTCAACAGTCACCGAATCCCGGCAAACAAATTTACGAACGCCCTTTTAAAACATCAAGGAAAGTTCTTAAACCTCTTACGATGGCGGTAATGGTGTTTAACGTTTCCACAATGGGCGGCTCAATTTCGTTGCGCAATTCTTTTTCCAGCCCCACCACATCATCTACCATATTCTGGATTTTTTCCACAGCCACAGAGAGCGATTCCACCTGCGAGCGAATTGTTTGCGTGGTACGGGTTAAATTCGTGGTAATTTCGTCCACATTGGTGAGAATACCCGGCAGATTATGGTTTAGTGTCCGGGATGTTTGTTCTAAATGATGAGCCGTCCGACGTACCTGCAAAATGGCCGGGATGCTAAAGACCACCAGCAGAAAGAAAGCAATGGCAATAATAAGTAAACTAATTTCCCAGAGCATGATGCGACTCCTTCCATTTAATATGGGGACGGCTTACGATTTTTTCTTCTTGCCACCTTTTTCTTCTTTAAACGCTTCCACCCCGGCATCTAAAGCTTTTTTCAAACGAGATTTACTCTCTTCCACTTTTTCTTTACCCTTGGCGCTCAGCTCTTCCACCTTCTCTTCCACCTCATCGATTTTCTTTTTTGCCACTGCTTCCAGTTCCTTCAGTTGCTGGATGGCCGCTTCGTAAGCCTTGCGCGTCTTCTCCAGGGTTAATTCGTATTCATCTTTGGCTTTGCCAATCCATTCATCGGTCTTTTTGGAAAGGTCTTCACGGGTCTCTTTTCCACTTTTCGGTGCATACAAAATGGCGACCACTGCTCCTACCATTCCGCCAATTAAAAATCCTTTCAAAAATTCTAGTGTTTTGTTGTTCTCCATGGTAGTACCTCCTTTTGTTTTTATTTTCACTTATTAGAAACGCTCCGAATATGTAAAAGGTTCTGGAGTCAAAATAATAAAATCGAACTTGTTTTCCAAAACATTAATGGATTCTATACTCTGTTCTGGAGAAAAAACGAACAAAAGCATTCTTCTCCAAAAGGGTTTCACCCCTTTATTAAAATTCCGGCATGGTTTGCACCATCTGCGTCAGAAAGGTGTGGAAAAACACAAATCCGCCAAAAACCAGCACCAGTTCCACAATAATCATGATTCCCAGAATAATGAAGAATAACCGGAGTTTGTCCATCATCACCACCAATTCCATGGGATTATCCGTAAGCTGGGCATTGCTGGCTTTACCGCCTGCCTGAAGCAGCAGAACCCCCAGCCAGATGGGTACCCACGCTACAATAATCCCCACAATGCTCAATGCAGAAATAGCGCCACCAATAATCAGCATAATTCCCACGAACTTCAACCAGCCATTCATGCGAAAACTGATGTCTTTGATGCGTTTGACAACATCCTGCTCCGGAGCAGGTTCACTCGAAACACGAACTTCTTCCATGTTTTTCTCCTTTAACTATGTGATTTCGATGATAAGCATCCGGGAAATACGCGCATTTTGTTTTAAATGCAGTCCCATTTTGGGCACCCACAGAGGAATCCGCACAGAAGCATTTAGCTCCCGAACCGAGAGGGTGGGATGAAAACACCCGCTTTGCAACAGATGGGGATGCGGTTCCAGAAAAGCAACCTGATTCTCCCGGAGCGAAAACGATTCGTTGTATTCCAGCAGAATATACCCTTCGTGCAAACTCCACCAGCCGTACTCATCTTCCGGATGCTTTTTTACGGGAAAAATAGCTTCACGGGGAGTCTCCTGAAATTCACTTCCGCCAAAATCCAGCGCCCCGGCTGACTTCACCCGGTAAATCTGTTTTACCGTCAAATCCAGATAAGGAGGATTCTGCTGTTTGGGAGCATACACCACCCCGGAAATCTGATTGATGATTTCGGCTATATCCACAATCCGGGACATGAGTTACCTCCGTTTTTTTCCAAAACGTTTCACCCAAACGGAATTCTCTGATAAATTTAGCAAATTCCCGGGAAAAATCAAAAAAAGAGATTGGAAAAACGAATTGCTCAATAATATTAGATACCGAATCCACCACCTTCCGGTTGAACTTGCACACGAAGCTGCAAATAACCCCTGGAACCTCCTTTCCCGAACGAAAAAACAACAAAGAGCATTAAAGTTCACCGGCTTTTGTCTTTCGTTCTCTTCTCGGGAACTTTATTCATGGGAAAGATCGAGAATTCAAGACTGGCGTACAGCACTTACCCGGCGAAATTCCCCCTGCTTAGCGGGTGGTTTACTGGTAATACTTTTTTCGGAACCCCACAAACTCTCCCCGCCCCAATATCACCCGATAAATAAAATTCCAGATAAATCCCAGACCGTAACCGATAATCTGAATGGGCATAACGATGGGTATCAGGTAAAGCATGCGCCAATTGCGATACTGAATAGCGGCATGGATACCCGAAGCCAATAAAACTCCCACACCGGCGGCAAAGAGCCAGCGCGCCACCTGCCACACAGCCGGAGAGAGCACACTGAGCACCACCAACACCAACAAGAAGAGAGTGGCAACCGCCGGGGCAGCATGGAGGGGTTCCAGCATGGCTTTATCGATTTTGTACAGATTAATCCGCGCCACCCCCCAGTTGAACACCTGCCGGAAAAATTTTTTAATGCTGGTGCGCCGTTTGTGGTACACCACAGCATCGTGGATGTAAATGACCCGGGCACCGCTGCGAATGATTCGGTTGCTGTATTCAATATCCTGCCCGTGGCGCAAACTGCCAAAGCCGCCGATTCGCTGGTACAACTTCCGGGACAACCCCATGTTAAAACTGCGGGGATAAAATTTGGCCAGCTTCTTCCCTTTGCGCCCCCGTAATCCACCGGTGGTAATAAAGGAAGTCATGGAATAATTGATGGCTTTCAGCAATGGGGGAAAATCTTCCCGAAAGGTATCGCGCCCCCCAAACGCATCGGCCTGTTCGTCGTGCAGGGCCCGGTCTATCTCCTGCAACCAGCTGGGTGCCACGGTACAATCGCTATCGATGAAGATGAAGAAATCGCCGCTGGCGCGTTCCATCCCCATATTCCGGGCAGCGCCGGGACCACGATTCTGCTGATGATAGAAATGCACCGGGAAAGGCAACTCCTTTCGGTACGCCTCCACCACCTCCCGGGTGCCATCGGTGGAACCATCATCGGCAATGATGAGCTCCAGCCGTTCCGGCGGAAATTCCAGCTTCCGGAACGATTCCAGCAACTCCCGAATCTCCTCCTGTCGATTATAAGAGGGAACAATAACGCTGTACTTTTGATATCGTTTTTTCATATTTCCACGAACAAAATTTTTAACGACTTCTCCCGCTCACTTCCACATACCAGCGGGAACGGACTTCCTCAGGTACCGAACACACATCAGAACTAAAGTTCGTTTGAACCACTGAGCCATCTTCCTGCTTACGTCGAAAACATTCCCCAGTACGCTGTGAACTCTGCTCATTTAAATGGAAACGTTCCGCCTCTTTTCCTCCCTGCTGGGTTATTCAATGCGGTCTTTGATGGAGTATTCCACCCCCTCGGCAAAATTGGCGGAGATCATTTCCCCCAGCAATCCAAATACAATAAACTGCACCCCAACGATGATGGTGAGGATTCCAAAGAAGAACAGAGGGCGATTCCGGATGTGTTCCCCGGCAAACCAGCGCACCGTTAAATACAATTCAATTCCAAAACCCAGTAAAAAAGAGAGCAAGCCCATCATGCCGAAAATGTGCAGGGGACTGGTTTTGTAGCGGGTAATGAACAGAACGGTCATTAAATCGAAAAATCCGTTGAAGAAGCGGGAGATGCCAAATTTGGTTTTTCCGTACTTGCGGGGATGATGCCGCACCACAATTTCCGACACACGGAAACCATTCCAGTGGGCCAGTACCGGAAGGAAACGGTGCAGTTCTCCGTACACCTGCAAATCCTTCACCACATCCTGCCGGTAAGCCTTTAATCCGCAGTTAAAATCGTGAATGCGAATCCCAGTAAGTCGCGAGGTCACAAAATTAAACAAGCGGGAGGGGATGGTTTTGGAGAGCGGATCGTGCCGTTTCTTTTTCCAGCCCGATACCAGGTCGTAGCCTTCTTCCAGTTTGGCAATCAGGTTGGGGATTTCGTGGGGATCGTCCTGCAAATCGGCATCCATGGTAATTACGTAGCGTCCCTGCGCTTCGCGAAAACCGACCGATAGGGCAGCGCTTTTCCCGTAATTGCGCCGGAAGCGAATCACTTTTAACTGCGGGTGTTCCTTTTTCAACTCCTGCAACACCCGAAAACTATCGTCCGTACTGCCATCGTCAATGATGATGATTTCGTACCGGAAGTTTAAGGGCCGGACACTTTCGCGAATTTGCTGCAGAAGTTCCGGAAACGATTCCGCTTCGTTGTAAGCGGGAATAACTATGGAGAGATCCATGCTCATCTATTTTTCCTGTTTTTTGATTTCTTCCCCCGGAATCCTATTTTAAAAGATGCTGGATTTTGGTACCTCGCACCGTCGTTTTTCTACTGCAACCGCCTTCCCCAAAAGAGACCTACTGCAGCATTAACTGTTGTACCCGGGGCTCAATTTCAATCCGGTATTCTTCCGTTTGCACCGGTTCGTTCAGGCGCAGGTGGGTGTGGCGCACCGAAAAGCGCTGCCGTTCCTGCGGCAGCAACACCCGAACAAATCCGGGAATCACCGTGTGCCCGATGCGCCGATAGTTTTTGAATTCCTCCTGCAGCACCAGCTGACCGTCTACCGTCACCTCGCGTTTTTCCAGCAATCCCGTACCGGGATTTACCACCAGCCGCCACTTCTCGGAACCCACCCGGGCACCAAACACTCCGTGCTCGGCATCCAGTAATTTAAGATTTTCCGGAAGATGAACAAAGCCCAATAACACGTTCTTAATCTCCTGAAAAGAAAAATCTGTTTGTAAAAATCGGCTGTAATAGGGATCGTCCAGAGAGCCCGCCAGAAACTGGTTGTTGTACTGGTTGTAAATCAGGAATCGTTCTCTGCCAATAAAAATCTGTCCCACATCCATCCCAAAGGGCCCCTCGGCCTGCATGAAGATGGTATCGGGCGCCACATATAAGAATTGCACGGTGAAGCGGGTGGACATTTGAGGTGTTTCCAGGGAGAGCTGGGCTTTGCTGCGCAGCGTGCGGATGGACGCGAAATTCTCCCGGTACACCCGGGGCCAATCCGCAAGGGAGGAAATTTGGAGTGCAGGTTTTCGGGAAATGGCAACCGGCGAACAGGAGGGTAACCACATCAGAAAAAGTAGCAGCCAGAGGAGTGAATATTTCATAGTTCCTGAAGTTTCTGTTTCAGTTCTTCGTTTTCGGGATCTTTCTCCAGCGCCTTTTGCCAGTACTCCCGGGCTTTCTCCGGTTGATTCAGCTTCTGGTACACATCGCCCAGATGCTCCAGTACTTCGGCGCTTTCTTCCCGCACTTTAACCGCCTCCTGAATGTACTCCAGCGCCTTCTGGTAATCGCCCAGTTTGAAATAAATCCAGCCCATGGTATCCAGATAAGCTCCGTTGTCCGGCTCCTGTTCCAGAGCGCGCTGCGCCATCTGGAGGGCTCTATCCAGCTTTTCGCCCCGCTCGGAGAGGGAATAGCTGTAATTGTTCAGAAGCAGCGCGTTGTCGGGATATTTGAGTAGCGCAGCTTCGTACAGGGAGTCGCACTTATCCCACATTTTCAGGCGGTCGTACACGTTAGCCAGAGCAGCAATGATGTCGATATCCTCGGGAGCCAGTCGGTTGGCTTTTTCCAGCGGCTCCAGCGCTGCGGAATCTTGCCCGGCCTGCATCAGGGTGTTTCCGTACAAACTCAAAATGTCGGTGTTATCTGGCAATACCCCCAGCGCCTGGCGTAGTACTCGAATGCTCTCCCCGTAATTGTGCTGGCGATTGTACAAAATGGCCAGAAAAATCCAGCCGAAGCGGTTTTCCGGCTGCTCTTTGGTGAGCAGGGAAAAATAATTCTCAGCTTCGTCGAACTTTTGTTCCTGGAAAGCAATGCGCCCCAGCATTTCCAGAGCCGTGGGTCGGAAGCGTTCATCTTCCAGCACCGGTTCCAGCAGGGAACGTGCTTTGTCAAACTCTTTGCGGAAGAAGTAGGTCTCTGCCAGAATCAATCGCACCTGGATGTTGGTAGAATCCTGCTGCAACAACCCCCCGAAAATCTTCTCGATACTCTGCCAATCCTCCCGTTTTCGCAGGAAGGTATAAAGATTATTGATGGCTTCATGGGAATCCGGCGCAAACTTCAGTATCCGCTTGTAAATTTCGATGGCACGGTCGTCCTGTTGGCGCTTTTCGTAAATGCTCCCCAGCAAAAAATAAGCCGCCACCTGGGTGGAATCCCGGCGAATAACCTCCTGTAACGCCCTTTCCGCACGATCCAGATCTCCGGCTTTAATCAGCGTCAGAGCATATTGCATCACATATTCATCATTCTCCGGATAAATTTCCTGCAGCTTGTGGTACAGCTCTGCCAATTGGGGATACATTTTCAGGCTGTTGTAAAGAAAAATCAAATTGTTCCGCACTGTCTCGTTGGTGGGCATTTTTTCGAAAAGCTTCTCGTAATAGGAGATCGCCTGGCGAAATTTTTTGAGATTGTAGTAACTCTCTCCCAGATAGTTCAAAATTTCCGGATCCCGGGGATCCAGTTTGTACGCTTTTTTAAGATACTCGATAGCGCTCT
Source organism: Calditrichia bacterium (assembly GCA_027039625.1). Lineage (GTDB taxonomy): Bacteria > Calditrichota > Calditrichia > RBG-13-44-9 > RBG-13-44-9 > JALXCH01. The sequence continues at coordinate 8,255 of JALWDQ010000404.1, forward strand.
CGTAATTCTGCAAGCGCATCATGTCCCGCGCAATGGCTTTGTAAATCTGGGCAGAGGTGGAATCGTACAACAAAGCCTGATAGTACTCAATGAGAGCCTGAACGTACTGGTCCTGAAAATCGTACAACGCCCCTTCCAGATAGTGATTGTACGCTTTGGGATGAATCGGCTTCTTCCCGGTGGCCTTTTTCTCCTTTCCTACAGAATGAATTGGACCCGCACATCCCGCCCATATAAACAAAATGATCAAAAGAGGCAATGCATATTTGAACTTCATTATAGTCAGATTATCCCTTTTGCTTTAATAACTCTTTCCTCTGGATAGCCTGTATCACCCTTCCGGCTCCACCTAAATTTTCGGAACCTGGTTACGCATCCTATCGTTTCGATACAGACAATTTAATTAAATTTTAATATAATTGAACTTTCGCTGATTTAACAAGTAAAATTTTGCGTTTAAATAAAGAGAAAACATACGGGATACCGGAACCTCGGGAAAAACAACTTGATTTAATAGGTCGGTATCCATATTTTCTTACGCTTTAATATACATTAAAATCAGGTTGTGAAGTTCCAGAATATTAAAAATTATGCTTATGGAAGAATTTACCCCGGAAAATCATCACCCGGAACCCAATTCGCTGAGGCCAGAGAGTTCTTCTAACGGTTTCTGGCGCAAATTAACGAAACATCGCAAGCTGCTGTTCTGGGGGCTCTTTATTACTGCCTCCCTTGCTTATCTCGTTTATCTGATTAGCGGTTTACCCAGCCTGACCAAACTGGAAAACATTGAACCGGCCCTGGTGACCCGCATTTATTCCGAAGACGGGAAGGTAATTCACGAACTGTTCAAATTCAACCGGGTGTACGTGCCCATCGAAAAAATTCCGGACCACACTATTCAGGCTCTGCTGGCCACCGAAGACCGCCGTTTTTACGACCATTGGGGCATCGATATTCGCCGCATTCCCAAGGTGGTTCTGGTGGATCTCTTTTCCTTGAGCTTCCGTCAGGGCTTCAGTACCATTACCATGCAGCTGGCGCGCAACCTGTATTTCGGATTCGAGAAAACCATTAGCCGCAAACTGCGGGAAATACTTACAGCCCTGCAAATCGAGCGTACCTATTCCAAGCAGGAAATTCTGGAAATGTACCTGAACGTGGCGTACTTTGGCCACGGAGTGTACGGCATTCAAGCGGCTGCTAAGAAATATTTCGACAAAGACGCCTCCGATTTGACCATTGAAGAAAGTGCCACCCTCATCCCACTGCTTAAAGCGCCAGCGTACTACTCGCCCATTGTGCACCCCGACCGCGCCATTAAACGGCGGAACCTGGTGCTCAAAAACATGCTCACCATGGGCTATCTTACTCAGGCTCAATACGACAGCCTTCGCCAGCTTCCGCTGAAAGTGAAAGAATTCCAGCAACAGGGAAAAATTGCTCCCTATTTTACCGAATACGTGCGCCAGAAGCTGAACGTCATTGGCGATTCCCTGGGAGTAAATGTATACGAAGACGGGTTAAATGTGTACACTACCCTGAATACGCAGATTCAACAGGCGATGGATTCGGCCATTGCCAAGTACCTGCCGCAACTACAGGAACGGGTGGTAAAAAAGCTGCAACCCTGGAAGAAGAAAAACGAAATTCCCGATTCCGTGTTTGCCAAAAAGGCGATTGTGCAGATTGCTTTCGTGGCCATCGACCACCACAACGGGCATATTCTGGCCATGGTAGGGGGGCGGGATTTCAAAGAATCGAAATACAACCGTGCCGTGCAGGCACCCCGGCAGCCGGGTTCGGCCTTCAAACCATTTCTGTACACCGCTGCCATCGACAACGGTTACACCACGGTGGACAAATTTCTTAATCAACCGGTGGTAGTCATTAATCCGGACGGTACCCGCTGGGACCCGGAAAATTACGACCACACGTTTGGTGGTCCCACCACCCTTCGGGAAGCACTGCGGCTATCCATTAACCTGGTGGCGGTGCGGTTAATTCAGGAAATTGGCCCGGCTGTAGTGGCAGAGTACGCCCATCGTATGGGAATTACCACACCGCTGCGTCCCTTTCCCACACTGGCGCTGGGGAGCTCGGAAGTGATTCCCATCGAGCTGGTATCTGCTTACGGTGTTTTTGCCAATCAGGGGGTGCGGGTGGAACCCATTGCCATTACCCGCATCGAAGATCGGTTTGGGAACATCATTTACGAGAAACATGCCAAAAAGCACGAAGTGCTCAGCCGGGCGACAGCTTACATCATGACCAACATGCTGGAAACCGTGATTAACCGGGGAACCGGTGCCCGGGCGCGCTGGATGTTCCATTTTACCCCTCCCGCAGCAGGAAAAACCGGAACTACCAACAATTTTACTGATGCCTGGTTCGTAGGCTTTACCCCTGCCTTTACCGCCGGAGTGTGGGTGGGGATGGACGACCCCCTCTACACCCTGGGACGCGGCGAATCCGGTGCTATCGCCGCTTTACCTTTCTGGGCGGATTTTATGAAGCGGGTTTACGAAGAATTAAAAATTCCCTACGAGGATTTCAAACAACCGCCCGATGTCATCCGCTTACAGGTATGTGCCGAAAGCGGAAAGTTGGCCACCAACTACTGCCCGAAGGTTCTGAACGAGGTGTTCAATGTGAAGTACCATCCCACGGAAAAATGCGATATTCATCGCGGACCCAACAGCCGGAAACGAAAAATAGGACCTCTGTTTTAAATGACGCAGACAATGGAACATGCCGTTGGAAAAGTAATAAAGGTAACGCGCAAGGAATATCTGGTGAATGTGGATGGTCGCACCATTCGATGTGCGGTACGTGGGAAATTGGTGAGTGCCCCGGACGGAAAAGCCTGGCAGGTGCGAGTTGGGGATGACGTGCGAATCCGCCTGGTAGATGGTGAGCAAGGCGTGATTGAAGAAATTCTGCCGCGCAAATCTAAACTGAGCCGCACAGTAGAAGGGAAAGCCTACCGCGAACACATTATCGCGACCAACGTCGATCAGATGCTGATTGTCATGGCAGCCCGGGAACCGCGTTTCAAATCGGGCTTGCTGGATCGCTATCTGGTGATTGCCGAAAAAAACCACCTGAATGCGGTAATTTGTGTAAACAAAATTGATCTGGCTTCGCCGGAAGAATTCGCCGATTACGCCCACTGGTATCCCAGACTGGGTTACCCTCTTTTTTTCACCAGCGCGGTAACAGGCGAGGGACTGGACGAGTTGAAAAATTTACTGCAAAACAAAGTAACCGTGCTGGTGGGGCACTCCGGTGTGGGCAAAAGCTCTTTGATTAAAACCCTGGAACCGGGGTTGGATCTGAAAGTTGCCAGCATCAGCGAAAAAACGGGAAAAGGCCGCCACACCACTACCTTTGTGCAACTGTTCCCCCTTTCGTTTGGTGGGTACATCATCGACACCCCGGGCATTCGGGAATTGGGATTGTGGGATATTTACCGGGACGATTTGCGGCACTACTTTGTGGAATTTCGGGAATATCAAAATCAATGTCAGTTTAATGACTGTCGGCATCTTCAGGAGCCGGGCTGCGCCGTAAAGCAGGCAGTGGCCGAAGGAAAAATTTTTACGGAACGATACGAGAACTACCGCAACATTTATCTCAGTTTACGCGCCGCCCCCTACGAACGCATCACGCCTCGGGCAGGTAAACCCACCTGATGTTATGGCATTTCTTTTAATTCGGTACGGTAACCTTTTCCCAATGAGGATGAGTGCATGACCCTTGTTTATTTTTTGCTATATAACATTGTGTTCGTTCCCCTGTTTTTTGTTGCCATTCACATCGGGATGCTGTTTAATCCCAAATTAAGGCTGGGAGTGCTGGGGCGATACAGGGTGTTCCATCACCTTCGGAAACACAAAAAAAACCTGACCAATGCCCCGGTTATGGTGGTGCATTGTGCCTCCATGGGCGAATTCGAACACATCAAACCTTTTCTGCTGGAATTTAAAAAAGAGCGTCCGGACTTTAAGGTGGTGGTGCTGTTTTTCTCTCCCTCCGGTTACGAGAATGTTCGTTCCTTTCCCGCAGTGGATTTGTTCCTGTACACCCCATTCGACTGGTTTTTCACCCTGTGGCGTTTTTTGAAAACCGTGCGACCCACATTGTGGATTGTGGCCAAGCACGATGTGTGGCCGAATCAGGTGTGGCTGGCAAACTGGTTTCACATCCCCATTTTTCTCATTAATGCCTCGCTGCACGGGCAGAGCAGCCGGTTGTTGCCTTACACCCG
>JALWDQ010000405.1:0-1258 GCA_027039625.1 Calditrichia bacterium
TCTTTCTCAAACCAGCACATCTCAGGGTTTGGGAGATGAACATCGTCCCAAAGTTGGCCGTTTTGAGCATGGTGCCATTGACGCTGGTGTGAAATGCCCAGCCAGTTCCGTAGATTGTCCAGTACATTGGGGCGGGAGATGCCTCCTGATAAAGTCTCGGGAATCCAGCCCCAGATGCGGAATTCCCATTGCTTGTTATTGAGCAGGTAAGCGTGAGAGATATGAATCAACGAGGCTCCTTTTTCAGCCTTTTCTACCCATTGGGAGGGTAGTGTCTGCCATGTACGTCCACAGTTTTCGCATTTCCACTGTCTGCCTCTCTTTGTGACTTTCCCGAAGTCTTCCCTATGCCAAAATCCATTTATTACTCCCATCAAACGCCAACGAGCCGGTGCATTGGGGTGGCCATTGAATTGAATTCCTTGCCGAACTAATTTCCTCAGGTGGTACCGAATCACAGGGGCTAAAGGTAGTACATTTTTCCCCAAATAGACAGATATCCAATCAAATAGATTGTGGTTGGCATCACGTTCTTCAATTTGAGAGGTCTGCTCTTCAATCCATTGTTGGGGGGATTTAGAGGAAAATCGCACTTTTGCGAAAAATAATTCGTCCAACGTGGGCAATTCGTTGGGGTGAAGTGTGGCGCGGCGTTTTTTTCGCACTTGCAAATTTCTAATGGCTTGAATTGCTTTGTCCAAGTCCAATTCATTAAGCCCGAATCTCACCACCCCATATCCCTGCTGAGTCTTTGGCCCTATCCCTCCCCAGCACTCTATCAAACGCAGTGTGAGGCTTAGTGTTTGCTGCAACTCGTATCGCGACCATCCTTCAGGTAGGCGCATTGGAACAATGTTCATCGCTCCTTCATCCATCCACCCCCTTCCCAAATACCAACCGCGATGTTTGGGATGGGAACTAACTTTTACGGTCAGGCGATTCTCTCTTGCATCATTTTGCCACTCAGTCCCCTCCAGCCGAAAAGCGCGCTGCAACCCTGTAGCCCCAAACACCGCACACGCATCGCAATAGTTCCCATCCTTATCTGGGCATCGGCTATCCGAGGTTGGGTCACACGCGCTCCCACCCAACCCCCGCACGATGGCCTCATACCACCAGCGCAGGCTGCCAATGATGCCGGTTTCGTGGATGCGGTCCATGGTGCCGTCCACGCCGCCGGTCCAAAGTGGAGTGAGGGTCTTTAATTGCACTTTCAAGTGATCCATTGAAAACCTCCTGCCCGGTCGCAACCGGAGTA
>JALWDQ010000406.1:0-1258 GCA_027039625.1 Calditrichia bacterium
GTATAAGTGGGGAGCGCCGAAGACGAGCTATCGTTACACGGGGCAGCGTTGGGACTGGGGTACGGGGTTGTACTGGTATCGCAGTCGGTGGTATGATCCGGAAATCGGGCGCTTCATCCAGCCCGATACCATCGTCCCCAACCCGGGCGACCCCCAGGCCCTGAACCGGTACAGCTATGTGGGCAACAATCCGGTGCGGTACACGGACCCGAGCGGGCATAAGTTCATGGAAGGGGACAATGACGCCAATTACTCGTGTGGCGAGGGACCAGGCCAGGCTGCCTGCGTCGATAGTTTGGAGACTGCTGTGCAGGATGCTGTGTATCCCGAAGCTTACGGACCATTGGAGGGATATCCAGTTGGGACGACGCTGAAAGACATCTGGGAGGCTACGATACCCGGTGTTTTGGCTCCGGAGAAGGGGACTCGGACATTTGGGCTTAACATGACTGCTGGCTTTTTGGTGTATGGGAACATAACTCCAATGGCATTCAATATTGATCAGTACGGCAATGCCAATTTGACTTACTCTTATGGTGGAGGAGCGATAATGCTAGCAACCGCCTCATTAGACATTATTTATCAATACACAAATGCTTCGCATGTCGAATCGTTGCTAGGATCGTCATTGAACGTCGGAGGAAGCGGTAGTTTTATTAGTGGTGGTGGTGCAGAGAAAATTACATGGTATGATAAAGGAAACGAACAAAAATATAACGGAACAAGTTACAACCTAGCTCTCCTGGGAGCTGATCTAAGCATTGATGGAATTCCTCTACCCATTGAAGGACATTTTGGGGGCACACACACAAATCCATGGACTCATACGGTAAACTTGTTTGGTGTATGGAGGAAATTCCGTAATCTGCCCCCATATCCATATTCTGATATAAGTAGATGAGGGATCTTAATTATGTTTATGTTAGTATCTGTTTTGATTCTTGTGGTAGCCATTCTATGCATTGTTTTTACAGAACAAATAATATCAGTCTTATTGACTCAACAGCGTCAGTTAATTCGTTTCTTTTCCTCTGGTGATCCGCCAAGAATATATGACAAATTGCTTGACGATCAGGCTGCCAACGATAATAGATTCCAATATCGTAAGGTATGGGTAAGGACTTTGTCGGTTGTGGTTATTCTATTTGATGTATTGGCAATTATGTTCTATTGGATTTCTATGAATTTTGAATGACAAGAGGCGTGTACACACAACGAAATTTTTCCGGTAAAATTGACTAACATCCTTCACATATAC
>JALWDQ010000407.1:0-1256 GCA_027039625.1 Calditrichia bacterium
CTGCATCAGATGGAGATAAATCAAACTGCGGTCGAATCGACGTTGCTTTGCCATGCGAAGCAAATATTTTCGGGCGCTGTCGGGGTTTTGCCGGGCAAGAAAGATGCGGGCATACAGAGAATCCAGCTGAGGCAACAGGGGAGAATTGGGGTACTTCTCGCGAATATGTTCCGTAAGATCCATCGCTGCCGAAGTATCCCCTTTTTGCCAGCAAGCCAGGGCACGGAAATAGGCCGCATAATCGCCCATTACCGGAAGTGCCCGTTCTGCTTGGCGCAGCGTGGCAATGGCCGAATCCAGATGCTCCGTTTTCAGAAGGGCTACCCCTAATTTGAACTTCAACAAAGGATCGCGGTGAAGTAACGCGGGTTGTTTTTGCAGTGCCTGCCGAAAATGGTCCAGCGCTGTCGAATAATGCCCCGCACGGTATTCCGCATCCCCCAGGTAATAGTGATTCTCCGAGATCATGGTCACCGAAGAGATGCGGACTGTGAGGAACATTAACAGCAGCAGACTTCCCAGCAAGGTGGTATATGTGAGAAAACGATATAGAAAACCCCGAAGCATGGCACCCTTTGTATTTTTCCCTGCCCCGACCTGTTCGGAACATGTGCTTATTATCGACTTTTCGTCATAAAATACAAGCGCTTTTCCCCGCAGGATGTGACCCACGTGGAAACTGCTATTTTTCAATTAAGAATTTTGAGTTGAGATTGGAACCACTAATCAGGCGGGATATTCGCCCACGAATTAAAAGAATGAGTTTTTGCCCACGAATCACACGAATGGACACGAATAAAAAATAATTATGATTAGATTATAAAAATACAGCTTAATTATTTGTTTTTTAAATAATTGTAATTTGAGATATTTTATTTCAGATCTGGAATTTCATTACGTCCTTGGCGCTTCCTCTGCGTACTTTGCGGTTTTTAACTTTTTGTCATTTGGAATTTTTTTCTTCTGTGTCCTCCATACCTCCGGGTTAGAAAAAAGACAAAAGACAAAAAGCAAAATGAAAGAGAAAAAAGAAATGAAAGGACATCATTGAGCAGAAAATCCGAATTACATCTTAAAAAACTGCCGGCTGGCAGAGGACGAGGCCACGGAGTGGCCGAAAGATATTAGCCCATGACCTTCAGCCATGGGAATGGGAATTCCACCCACAATTTTAAGTCCTGTAAGGACGACAGAAAGAATAAATGATTTTGAAATAAGAGTTTTGAATTGGGTTTTAGAATTGTAGGGTTCGCCGG
>JALWDQ010000408.1:0-1256 GCA_027039625.1 Calditrichia bacterium
ATAGCATCTTGGCTCGGGCAAAGGCGCCCGAGCAAAGATGTCTGTGTCCGTCTGTGTCCGTCTGCGGTTAATTAATCTTTGTTTGTCATGTTTTTTTAATCCTCTTATCCATTCCCGGGCAGACAACATAATGGTCAAGTTTCCGGCAGTTGCTATAATTACCGTATTGAGTATTACATTCTAAAAGGGTTGTGGCAGAGTTATCAAAAGGTGGTGATAAATGCGGATGATTTTGAAAATAAAAGACCAGGGAAATAAGTAAGTCAGGCTACATTAATTAATGCGGTTATCACACCTACGCTGTCTGCCACCCTTTTTGCGAAGAATAAAGCGCACAAACAGTGCTGTGCATGCGCTTAGTTATTGTTTCCACCCCAACCCTGCGGATATTTTCACAAAACTTCCCGGGTTAAGGAACCTTTTTGAAATCTTTGCCGTTACTTCGAGCGCCCCTGCCTCTTTTTGATCTCGTTTGCTTCCTTTTGCAGTTCATTCAGCAGCTGGCTTATAGTCCATTTTTCGGATACCGGTGTTAAAGTAGCCCACAGTTGAGGAGGCATGGAAGCGCTTCTGTGGGCGGAAAGTATTCGGTGGATTTCTTCCTGGGTAAATCCGCATAATATGGCGGCTCTTTTCAACCCGGAATCTTTACCCGTGCCACTGCCGTGAGGTTCCTCAATAATGTCGCTTAACGTCATTTCTTGTTGTTCATCCACGACAAAAACTACCGGCAATTCTTCAAAACCAATTCTTTTCAGAAAATCCAGGTACGTTTCGTGTTCATCGGCCTTGTATCCGCAAACCAACAACTTCCTGGCGCCATACATTCGTTCTTCCGGTTTGTCCAATTTTTGAAATGATCCCTTTCCCATTCTCATACCTCGCCGCACCAATCACACATTTTTAGCAGCCACGTGTCAATCTGCTCCCTGTAATCCTCTATGGAACTTTCCATGCCGCACGACGTGCAGACCACTTTTGCGCTGTGTCACCGACCGCGGATTTCAGCTTTCCCGGAACAGTAAATACACTCAAAAACCTGCTCTTTTACCTCTTCCATCTCCCGGTACCTCTTCACGTTATTTCTACTTTTGCAGAGTATGCCCGGCTTGTAAACAAAAATCTAAGGCAACGAAGCCGCAACCGAAAGGTTTGGACGAGTTATTCGTTATACGTTATTTGTTATTCGTTTATGTGAAAATAGCTGTCCCGCTAGAGGCGGATCTCCCAAGCAAACGATGGTTTTTGTTTCATTG
>JALWDQ010000409.1:0-3950 GCA_027039625.1 Calditrichia bacterium
GCCTTGATCCCTTTGATGGGAATGGTGATATCCGTCCCGAATGGGGTGGTGAGGTAAGCCACTTCACCGGCATCCAGAATTTCGGTGATTTTGTAGGTTAATTCCGCAATGCGATGATAATCGGCACTCATGGTGCGAATCATCATATCTTTCGTGATGCCGGGGAGGGTGCCCACGCGGGTGCCGGTTTTGCAGGCTTCGCGCCGGGCATCGGTGTGAGTAAGCGATTTGGTAGTAGGGCAGAGCACCACATCCACCAGCTTCATCATCTCGGCTACCGGTGCAGGAGGTTCCTCTCCGTTTACTTCCCGCGCTTTCATCTCCAGTAAAAATGCTTCATGCCCATATTTCATTGCTGCTTCGTACAAAGCGTAGCCAATTTCCCGGCGTTCCGGGTCGGTAACAATCAAAACGTCTTCTTCCGGCTTTACCGCCATACAATCCCGCACGGCAATTTCTGCTGATTTTTGTAAATCGTTCAAAATGATCTCCTTATTTTTATGAACCCACGAAACACCTGTATTAAACGAAAAATAATTCTATCCCAGAAACTGTTTTTCAATTTTAAACCACCCGGAGGAAATCTGCAATGGTAAAGTGAAAAATTGGCTTGGTCTAAAAGAGTAAAATCAGGAGAAATGGATAAAAAAGTACCCCTGCGCTGTTTAGGCAGTTCCACCAGATTTTGCAGAATAATAAAAATGGTAAACCTGGTTGGTATTACTAATTTAACTGAAGTAATAAAATGCTTATTTTGCAGGAAAATAAAATCCAGAAAGATTTTTATGGTCAAAAAAGTACTTGAAAAAATATTTTTTTTTTAATTTGTATACAAAACAAATAACAGTGATTAAAATGGTATGAAAATGATTAGCCATACAACCATTGTTTTTAGGAAATGGTTACATTTAAACTTTTTTAGCTGGAAAAAAATAAAACAACCACATAACGAAAGGAGGGATCATGAGGTTTTTTCTTACTTTATATTTGTTATTATTGTTTATTTCTTTCCTTTATGCTCAACCCGTACAATTTGGTCCGGACATTATTGTGGATTCAACCTTGAACCAGGCATGGGGACAGAATATGCCGGTTATTGATGTGGATAAAAACGGAATAATCGGTATTGCTTTTTCCGGAAGTCAATATAATGGACCTTACTTTAATGACCATATTTATTACGTAACTTCCCATGATGGGGGACAGACGTTTAATTCCCATATAGATGTGGTAGGCGGTGTTTATAATTATGATGTCTTCCGTGATGCTGCTGCGGTAATATTTGACAATACCAATAATCCCTTAATCGTTTACAGTGAATTATTAGCCCCCGGAGTTTTCGGACTTATGGGGCGAAAATCGTATGATGGTGGGCATGTTTTTCAGGACCCGGGTTATGTTTTTGAGTCACCGGACGGACCTTTCTTTTCTTTTTTTAAATGGAAGAATGATACCGTATATGCTCCCTACGACGCATTAGATTCTAAACCCGTTGTATTAACCAGTTATGATGGTGGATATTCCTGGGCAGATTCTGATCCGGTTGATATTGGCAATTATATTGTGTTTTCCTTTCCGGTTCCGGTGGTTAGAACCAGCAATAATCATTTGGCGTGTTTCTGGAGCGGGCTCAAAAGTGCAAACGATACCGTGCGGGTATATTGCAGTGTTTCCCATGATGATGGCGAAACCTGGGATGCACCGATTTTAGTGGATAGCAGCAATGCCAAATTTATAAGCTGGCCCTCTGTTCAAGCCTATAATAATATGATTTTTATTGTTTATGTAGCGATATTATATAATAACTATTATGAAATTAGATTTACCCGATCGATGGATGGAGGATTAAGCTTTTTGCCGTACCAGACTCTTTACACCATGCCAGAGGGAAATTATGGGCATCCTTCTCCGTTTATGCAATTTAATAAACATGTGGGTATTTGTATAAGCTGGTATAATGATAACAATAAACACAAGGGGTTGTTATTTACCAGGTCAACTGATTTTGGAGAGACATTCGACTCGCTATCCATCGTAAATACGGGTCGACACTATGCTTCAAAAAATTACATGGCGGTTACGGATTCGGGTGAAATTTATATTGTTTCTCATAGTGTGGGTTCTCACAAAGTAGTTTTAAATAAAGCGGTAGTTCCGGTGATGATTCATTCGTCTGGTAATGATTATTTAGTTGTAAAAGAATTTAATTTGTGGAATTATCCCAATCCCTTTAATTCCGGAACAAGAGTGAGTTTTAATATTAAAAAACCGGCAAAAATCAAGTTTCGCATTCACAATATTCTGGGGCAAACGGTAAAAGATTTTCAATTTTATGAACACACCACGGGTAGGCAGGAGATTTATTGGGATGGAACAGATAAAAATGGTCGTTCGTTACCTTCGGGTCTGTATGTTGGTGAGTTGATTGTAGGGAAGAAAAGAGAGTTTATCAAGATGATGTTGTTGAAATAAAGCTGATTTTACGGGATATTAGAAATTTTTAACAAATCTTTTTTCGTTTTAAGAAAAATGAGCCCTGAGATAATGAGCAGGGCTCATTTTGCAATTTTAAGAAATTACCTCCCGGGATGATTCACCCATCAGGTGTATCCCAGATTTTCCTCCTCAGTTTCCTTTATATAAATCCACAAGCCAGGAACCTTTAACAGTGAAATTTTAACAGTGAAATAAAATTTTAGCCTCTGTTTACCCCTGCTTTTCAGGAAAGGGAAAAATTAATAAATCCTTGAGCAATAGAAATTAATTCGTATATTTCTGCTTTGTGCGAGAACCTGTGAGGGGAAAGAAGTAAAAGTGCGAGGTGCGACATGAAATGGGTTAAAGGATTCATTATTTTTTCTTTGTTCCTGAAACTGGTGGTGTTTGCAGAGGAACCATCCTTTAAAAAGTTAACCGTCGAAGATATTTACCTGAATTTAAATCTTTACCAAAAGTTACCCCGTGCTTTAAAGTGGCTGCCGAAAGGAAAGCAACTCTCCTATGTAAAAATAAGTCCGGAAAACGGAGAACAGCAACTGTGGATTATGGATGCCAAAAGCCGAATAGCTCGTAGCATCCTCTCCAACAAGCAACTCCAGGTGATAGAGGGAAAGGATACCCTGCAAATATCTCTGATGCGTTATTCCTGGTTTCCCGGAGAAGATGGTTTGTTGCTTCAGGATTTAAATGATTTATTCTATTACAGTTTCGACCGTAACAAAATTGTTCGCCTTACCCGCACTCCCGAAACAGAAGAGAATGTCAGCATTTCTCCGGATGGTCGCAAAGTGGCGTTTGTACGAAACAATAATTTGTACATTGTGAATGTACCCAGTGGGCAGGAAAAGCAATTGACATTCGATGGGGAAGAACATCTCCTCAACGGTAAGAAGGACTGGGTTTATCAGGAAGAATTGGGCAGTCGCGGCGATTTTAAGGGCTACTGGTGGTCGCCGGATTCCCGCAAGATTGCTTATTACCAGATGGACGATCGTCCTGTACCGGAATATCCGCTGGTGGATTTTAGTCAGTTGCACCCGGTGGTAACCATGGAGCGCTACCCCAAAGCCGGAGATCCCAATCCCATTGTGAAAGTGGGGGTGGTGAATGTGGAAACGGCGAAAACCGTGTGGTTGAACCTGGGAGATGACACGGATGTTTATTTCCCCCGGGTGTATTGGGTACCCGGCACCGGAGAGGTTGCTGTCATGCGCCTGGACCGCCATCAGCAGCATCTGGATTTTCTGTTTTGTAATCCCACCTCCGGGGAAAGCCGGGTGGTGTTAAGCGAGTCCGATCCCCACTGGATTAATATTGAGGATTTCGTGTACTTTTTTAAGAAGAAGAATTGGTTCTTATGGGGCTCGGAGCGCAGCGGGTACCGACATCTCTATTTGTACGATCTTCAGGGGAATCTCATCAGACAGCTAACCGAAGGCGATTGGGCGGTT
>JALWDQ010000410.1:0-3946 GCA_027039625.1 Calditrichia bacterium
GTATAAAAGCTGGTGTGAAATTCTAAAATAAAAAATATATCTTATAAAACAAATAATTTTATTTAATATTTACGAATGTTATAAATTGGAATAAAATAAATATTATTTTTACTAAAATTTATATCATTCTTGGGCAGAGTGTTGAGATTCTTCGCCCTGCTAACGCAGAGCTCAGAATGACTTTTGGCTGTAATGGTTGTGTGAACAAACAAAAGAAAATTCGTTCATTTCATTCGCACCACTGATGTATTGAATTAAATACTTCACTGCTTCTCTGTTTCGGTATTCAACCTCTCCCGGTGTGTTCTACAAAACAAATTCCGATACAATCTCCCGGGCTTTTCTCTGGAGTTTTAAAGCAAAGGGATCGCCAGTCGCTATTTTTTCTTCTAAAATTTGTAAAAGATCGTAGTAGCGCTGCCAGCTTCTCTGCTCTTTTTCCAGTTGTTTTTTCATGGGCGAAGGCTCTCCGCTAATAAATTTTATGCTCCGGGACAACCGTTTCACCCCAATTTGTAAAAATGTGTCCGCTTCTTCTGGGGAACCACTCCGGCTCAGTTCCAGGCCCTTTAATAAGAAGCGCAACATCACCACAGTTACCGGAAAGTCCGAAATGAAACTTCCGGTAAAAGGATCCAGTTCCTCCTTAATTGCTTCAAAGTCTTCCGCAATGATTCTGGCGTAAGCGCTAAAATAAAGCATACGCTGGTAATCCCCGATGATTTTGCCCAATTCGGCAGCCTGCATGGCTTCCCGAGCAAACAATTCTTTATCGTGCCGCATAATTAATCCGGGGCGATGGACATACCGCAACAACGGTTCATCCTGATTGAACACACTTAAAATAAAAGCCTGGTCTTCTGCCCGCCCAATAAAGGAAGGGGTAAAAGGACGGTAATCGAACAGGGATTTTACCAGAATCCCATTGGTTCCTCCGGTGACATGAATGCGCTGTAAACAGTAGGAGCGACCGTCTAAATCCGGTTGATTGTAACGCTGCATCATTTCCACCCGGGTGGAAAGGGCCTGTGGTAACTTGCTAAAAAAGATGAACTCGTCGGCGCTCCGGGGCTCCTTGGCACATGGCACATCCGGAGTAAACAGCGACGTTTCAATATCGGTGGCATTCACCAGCGCACCAGCGATCATTCCCAGATACAGGGAACGATCTTTAAAATCCCTGCCCTGCGCACCCCACAAATCCGTTTTAAACAGCTCCAGCGCAGAATAGCCGGTTTCTGCCACCAACTTTTCCTGGGGGAAAACCTGATCCAGATCGATTTTGAACGTGGCTTCGATTTGGGGATCGATTAACACGTGCCAGAAAGCCGCCACAGCTTTCAAAAAGGTGTAATGTCGGCCATATTCCCCATCCGTACCCAGAACCGAAAAATCTTCCCGGGCCGCCTCACCGGTCCAGTAGTGTCTGGCTGCCGGTTGCAGAATGTGTTCAATAATCCTGTGGCAATCCGCTTCGGTCATTAAATGAATTTGCAGATTTTTAAATGCTCCCCGTTTGCGAATCAAATTGCGCACGTAGAGCCGGGCTAATTGATGCAAATAGGTGTGGGTTACCGAGCAGGAAAGCACGCAGGTTACTTTTTCTCCTTCTTTTAAATGACCACGTTCTTTTTCGAATTCCAGCGCTTGCTCCAGACCGTTCAACCCGTAAATGATTTCGTTATTTTCCATGGGAGCATCCAGAGGGATGGGATGGTCGTACCAGTACTGCTGGGGCTGATGCTGATATTGTTGCACAATTTCCCTGAATTGGGGATCGAGATTTTTTGCCGCACCCAGCGGTGGCCGTAAAAGCACATTGGAGGTAAACAAAATCTGCCGGGCCGGTTGTTGAATGGGATGAGGATTTTTCCGGGTAATTCTAACCCGACGTTTCCGGAATAATTCTCGTTCCACTTCTTCTTTGTGTAAATAGATGTCCACACCTTCGGGAAAGAACATCCGCCAGGCCTGTAAAAACGGTTTCTCCTCATTCTGGTCGATGGGTTTTAAATCAGCAAAGAATTTTGCCTCGGTAGATTCTATTTCCTGTTTTATTTTATCTTTAATCTGGAGAATGAATTGCGCCGGGGAACTAAAAGACGGGTGGTTTTTCAGTTCGTGCAGTACATTTGCGGCAACCGACCACTCGGGGTGTTTTTCCATGAATAAGTAAATTAAACTCGCCTTAAAGAAATTTCCGGGATTTCTGGAACTATCTTTACCCTGAAATGTTTGCAGCAGAGAGTTAAAATCAGGTAATTGAGCAATCAATGAAGCCATCCACGATTGAAATTTTTCCCAGTTTTCCTTCATATCATATCCCTATTTTTTATTCCGGAAACAATAAATCACATGTGCAAGATAAAAAGGAAAGCAGACTGTTTCAAAATAGAGCTTACATTTATCTTGAAAAAATGTACGAGAAACCGGTACTGATAAAAGCGGGTAAAATGTCACGACTTCCTGTCCGATACATAAAAGCCTTGATAAGTAGGGAATTTAAGCAGATATTACGTAATGTTAGATGTAACACAAGTGTTCCTCATTATAACATCGGGAGAATTTTCATGTTAAAATTAACTCCACTTTATATCCTGATACTGGGTGTGTCCCTTGCTCTGGGAATCACTTTGCAGGAGGCGTACCAGAATGCCTCACCGGGGCTGGGGTACGACAGATTAGTTCTTTTAAACCCGGATTCAATTTACACCGGTGGGCTAAATATTGTGGATGAAAAAGTGGGTATCAAAGGATTTGGTGCTATAATCGATTTGAATAACGACTCGATCTCGGTTACGGGACAATCGATTATTGATCTGGATGGTTGCGTCATCATTAACGGAGCTGCCGGGTTGTATCTGGACGGACCGGTGGTTTCCCGGGTTTCTCAATGCACTTTTTACGGAAATCAGTATGGTATTCTCATCAAATCCGGCGATGCCAGTATTGTGGTGTACAATACCATTCTGGCTCATCAATTCCGCTATGGATTTGCTTGCCAGAAGAGCACGCAGCGCATATTGTATTACCTGGATGCGTTTCAGAATACTCAGGGAAATTATGTGGAATGGTGCCCGGGCTGAGGTGGAGGTTCTTATCAGGCCTTTGCGCCGCAACCTGGTACAGGTTGTTTAACCAGCAATCCGCAATTTTTAGATCCTGGCAGTTACCTCTTTTACCTTCAGTCCAACTCCCCGTGCATTGGTAGCGGTAAAGATGGCTACGATATGGGAGGTATTTTCTACAACGATATCCCCGAAGCCCCGGACAGTTTAACTATCCAGGCAGATACCAGCCAGGGAACCATCACCCTGAAATGGAAAAATCCCACCCGCACAGTGTACGGTAATGCGCTGGATTCTCTTTCTGCCATTCGCATTTTTCGCAACGATTCCCTGATTGCCGAGTTGAACCTGACGGATGAGAGTTACGATTCTTCTTACACCGATGTCATTCCACAGGGTGATTTTTACCGTTATGGCGTGTGTGCGGTAGATGGCAATTCCATTCCCGGGCGCATTATTTACGGATGCGAAAAATGGTACGGAGATCCCATTCACGGAATCGTTATCTGGGATCTGGATGTAACTCCTATTACAGGACAGGCCCTGGTGGAGGGAATTCGCGCCACAGGGTACAACGCTCCCATTTACCTGAGTCACACATCCGCTCGCTACCCCCTTACCCAGGATGTTCAGGCCGTATTTGTGTGTTTGGGGATGTACTCCAACAACCATCAACTTACCGATGAAGAAGGTCTGAAACTCAAGAACTATCTGGATCAGGGTGGCCGGGTGTATATGGAAGGTGGAGACACCTGGTGTTACGATCCTCAAACCGTGGTTCATCCTTACTTTCACATCCTGCCAATTGGGGATGGGAGTTCCGACCTTACCGCAGTAGTGGGAGATACCGGCACCTTTTGTGACGGACTCTTTTTCAA
>JALWDQ010000411.1:0-3943 GCA_027039625.1 Calditrichia bacterium
AAAAATGAAACATCCCAAAACGGTAATCCTGGCAATTCTGGCATTTATTGCCCTGCTTTTGCTGAATTCCTCGGCATATATTGTAAACGAGAAGGAACAGGCCATCATCACCCAGTTCGGTAAACCGGTGGGTGACCCCATTCTGGCGCCGGGAATTCACTTCAAACTGCCCTTTGTGCAGCGGGTTCATTTTTTCGATAAACGATTTCTGGAATGGGATGGCGACCCCAATCAGATTCCCACCCGGGATAAGCGGTTCATCTGGGTGGATACCTACGCGCGCTGGCGCATTAGCGACCCGCTGCTTTTCTTCCAGCGGGTGCGGGATGAGCGCGGTGCCCAGAGTCGTCTGGATGATATCCTGGACGGCGAGACCCGCAACGCCATTGCCAGCCACGACCTGGTGGAAATTATTCGCTCCACCAATCGTACTCCGCAGGTGGCAGAAGACCTGGTGGAGAAACTGGAAGATGTGTTCCCCACCATTAGTGTGGGGCGGGAAAAAATCACCCGCTCTATCATCGAGGCGGCCTCGCAGAAGACCCGCGAGCTGGGAATCGAGCTGCTGGATTTGCGCTTCAAACGCATCAACTACGTGGAGGATGTCCAGCGTAAAATTTACGAACGGATGATTTCGGAGCGGAAGCGGATTGCCGAGAAGTTCCGTTCCGAAGGGCAGGGGGAAGCCTCTAAAATTTTAGGAGATAAGGAGCGCGAGCTGAAACGGATTCAATCCGAAGCCTTTAAGACTGCCGAAGAAATCCGCGGTAAGGCAGACGCCGAAGCAACCGCCATTTACGCCCGGGCTTACAACCGCAATCAGGAAACCCGGGAATTTTATCGCTTCCTGAAAACCATGGAAACCTACCAGAATACGCTCTCGGAAAAGGACTGGCTGATACTCTCCACCAAAAGCGATTTCTATAAGTATTTGCGGAAATACATTAAACAGTAGCCAATATCCGGTTTTCTGCTAATTGAAGCGAACATGTTTGTGCCATCCCCGATATCGTTCCGGTATCGGGGATGTTTGTTCCGGACGAAAAGAAATGGCGGGTGGGAGGGGAAAAACCTGGTCAATCCGCCTCGTTCCCCCGGAAATTCTGGAAAATTCCTTTTCTTACGGAAGAGCGGCACGTATATTCTGCCGTCAAATTGAATTGTGAAGAAGCGATGCGTGAACAATCGAACTGGATTCCCATTTTATTGATCCTATTTCTGGTGAGTTTGCCCTGGTCTCTGGCAGCCATGCAGATAACAGCGGTGGTACTGGTGCTGGCCATCATTCTGGATAGCATCGTGCATCACCGCCGTCCCTTTCCGTTCCATCCTTTCTTTTATTTCATGATTGTGTACGCTGCCGTCCGGGTGATGTCTGCTCTGTACAATCCCACCCCCGTGCGCTCTTTATGGGCGGTGGCTGCCAACGATTGGTTCCTGCTGGTGGTTCCTTTCCTTACGGGAATTCGGTTGAGTCGGGAATGGAAAGAGCGCGCCCTCCACGCCTTGCTCCTTTCCGCCACGCTGGTGGGAATGTACGGAGTGTTTCAGACATTTTTCGGCTACGAAATTTTCCGGGGAATTCGCATTCCCGCTTACGGACATTTTTTCCGCGCCATTGGGGGGTACAATTTTTACCTCACGTTTGCGGGAAATCAGTTACTGGCGCTGGGTCTGGCGCTTTCCTGCCTGTTAACGGAAAAATCTTCCGCTTTGCGCTGGAAATATGCCGGAGCGTTTGTGATGATTCTCCTCAGCATTCTGGGAACGTTTGCCCGCAGCGCCTGGTTGGGGCTTACGGCGATGATTTTGCTGGGAGTGTGGATACTTAATCGCCGCTACTTCTGGCGAGCGGTAGCGGTTTTTGTGTTTCTGGGGGGAATGCTTCTCCTGGTGGTTCCGGATTTCCGGATGCGCGTGGTCAGTATCTTCCAGCCAGCGGAAAATTCGGTGCGGCTGAATTTGTGGCGTACCGGATGGGCGATGTGGAAAACGCATCCTGTGTGGGGCATTGGGCCGGGGCGATTCAATGAACTCTTCCCTCTTTTCAAAGTGCCGGGAGTGTACGATGCCACGGGACATACCCACAACGATTATCTTAACATGGCGGTAAACAGCGGCATTGTAGGGCTGGTGAGCTGGCTTGCCCTCTGGATGGCCTGGTTTGGGTACACCATTCGAGCGTTGCTGCGCTTCCCCCTTGCGGCTATCGATCGCAAATGGCTGTACGGTTCCATCCTGGGAGTCGCCGCTATCCTCATCGCCGCCTTCTTTCAGTGCTATTTTACCGATCTGGAAAACAACATTTACTGGTGGACAATAGCAGCGCTAACTTTGATGGTTCAAAACAAATATCGCTCTCTCCCCGGAGGAAGCAGTGTGGAGTAAAGTTAAAAACGCCCCATGAGGGTGAAATTGTTTTTTAAAAACAGAAAAATGGAATAGAGGTCTTGTGAACCATACACGTCGCTTTATTCAGTACTTTTTTCCTTACAAATATCGCATTCTGGGCGGTTTGTTAGCCACCGCAATTATGGGAATTAGCGATACCCTGCTGGCTGTGGCAATGGGATTGTTCTTCGATACCCTGACCCGCATCCAGACCATGGTGGCAAGCGGGAAGAAAATTTTTCTGCACCACGTCATCGAACGAAACGGAATTCGCCTCTTTACCCTGAATCTGGAAAGCCAGCACGATGTGATTCGGTTTATCATTTTGTTTGGAGTGGTGGTGATTCTCATTGTGCTGGTGAAGGTCACCTTTGTGTACCTGCGCGAGTATTTAATGAATTCCACTTCCCAGAAATTCCTCATGCGCATTCGTCAGGATATTTTCGACCATATCATCCTGCTCCCCATGCGCTTTTTCGACAGCGAACGCACCGGAAACATTGTGGCGCGCATTACCAACGATGTGATGCAACTGGAAAACTCCATGACCTCCATGGTGCAATTCACCCAGAATTTAATCTACACCGTGGTGTACGTCACCGCCATGTTCCTCACCAACTGGAAACTGACCCTGATGGCGCTTTTTGTGTTTCCTTTTGCCGGGGTGATTATCAAGTTCTTTGGGGATCGCATCCGCAAGGTGAGCCGGGAAATTTCGGTGAACATTGCCGACATCACCTCTTTCCTGCAAGAGAAAATCCTGAATATTAAAATTGTGAAGGGGTTTACCCGCGAAGAATTCGAGCGGAAGAATTTCGCACGGAAATCCCGCCAGAATTACGACTACGGAATTAAAATTGTTCGTCTGGTGGCACTGCTGAAGCCGTTCAACGAGGTGTTTAGTACAGTGGGAATGGCGCTGATGGTACTGTTTTGCTCCTGGCAAATCAGTACTGGCAGCATGACGATTGGGACTTTCATTACTTTTATTGGATTGCTCACCATGGCGTATAAGCCCATTAAAGCGCTGGGGGATTCGAATGTGATTTTCCAGAAAGCGATGGCTTCTGCCGCTCGCATTTACGAGTTGCTGGATGAACCCACCGAGTACGATGCACACGAAGCGCGCAAGAAGCCGGTTTCTTCCATTCGCGGGGATGTGGAATTCGAGCACGTAACGTTTAGCTATAATGGAACGAGCAATGCCCTGGAGGATGTGAGCTTTTTTATTCCTGCCGGGAAAACTGTTGCTCTGGTGGGGCCCAGCGGGGCGGGGAAGACTACCATTATTAATCTGATACCCCGGTTTTACACCGTTACCCGGGGACGGGTGCTGATTGATGGAATTGATGTGCGGGATTTCCCCTTAAGCAACCTGCGCAGTTTCATCAGCATTGTGCCCCAGGAGACGGTGCTTTTTTCGACTACCATTTTGGAGAACATTCGCTATGGGCGTCTGGATGCCAGCGATGAGGAAGTGATGGAGGCTGCCCGCCTGGCCAATGCCCATGAATTTATTGTACGGATGGAACACGGGTACCACACCCAGGTA
>JALWDQ010000412.1:0-1253 GCA_027039625.1 Calditrichia bacterium
TGGTTAATGATTCTTCGGATTATCGGGTGGATATGATGCCGTTTGGCGGGGTGAAACGGAGTGGCTTGGGCCGCGAAGGAATCAAATTTGCCTTACAGGAAATGACAGAGCCCAAAGTGGTCTGTTTTAATTTATAAAAGTTTGGGGATGATATTAGGTGGGCTGGAGGTCCCGTACGTTCTATTTAACCAAAATTAAGGAGGCTTTGCTATGAAACGGGTAATTGCAATCACCGTGTTGGTGTTATTTGCACTCCTCACTCTGCAGTGTGCTCAAAATCAAACCAAAAAAGCCACGGCAGATTTGTGGGAGATTTACAATTCCGTGCTGAAAGGGTGTAAGTATGTGGATTTAACTTACGCCTTTAGTCCCACAATTCCCGTCTGGCCGGGATTTGGCCATGCGAAATTTATGCCCACCAAGGCGGGAGCGGATATTCCGGGATATGTAAAGAAGGGGGAAGTTTATACGTACGATAAGCATGGCTTCATTGCTACGGCATATTTTCTGCCCACCGATCAATACGGCACACAGTTGGATCCGCCTGCTCACTGGGATAAATATGGTGCCACCATTAGTGATTTACCGGCAACCTATGCAGTGCGACCGCTGGTGGTAATTGATATTCACGAGAAAGTAGCCAAAGATCCCGGTTATCACTGTTCGGTGGAAGATATTAAAGCCTGGGAAGCTAAGCACGGAACCATTCCGGAAGGGGCAGTGGTGATGATTCGCTCTGACTGGCACAAAAAATGGACGACGGATCCCGAGCGGTTCAATAAAGCACCTTTCCCGGGAATTACGCTGGATGCATTAAAATTTCTCCATCTACAGCGCCATATTTTATTCCATGGTCATGAACCTCTGGATACAGATACTACTGCCAATCTGGAAGGTGAATACTGGTTAATGCACAATTATTTCTGCCAGGCAGAAGGTGTCACCAATCTGGACAAAGTGCCTGAAGCAGGTGCTTTAATTGCCATTGGCTATGCCAAACCTCTGGGCGGAACCGGAGGATACGCCCGTTATATTGCCATCTGTCCGCCGGATTGGAAATATGGCAAATCCGTTCTGGAAGCACCGGGTGCACCGCTTCCCAAACAGCCCTATCCGCTGAAACGGGATGAAAATGGTGTGTTGCGCCCAACCCCTGAAAAATAAAACCAAGAGGAGGCCACTATGAAGGTACTGGCAATTATCCTGAGTATTCTGGTTCTGGCATCTTTCATGTATGCCGGAGACCCCAAAGT
>JALWDQ010000413.1:0-1253 GCA_027039625.1 Calditrichia bacterium
TGTGCTCGGAAAACCGGTGACCTGGGGGCTGGCACGTGTAGCCACCCTGGTACGCGCTTACCGGGAAAAATACCCTCACGTCATTTTACTGGACAACGGGGATTTTCTTCAGGGCTCGCCACTTAACTACTATTACAATTTTGTGGATACCCAAACGCCCTACCCTCTGGCACGGGTGATGAACAAAATGGAATACAGCGCCTCCTCGGTGGGCAACCACGACATTGAACAGGGGCAACCGGTATACAATCGGGTGCGCAAACAACTGAAATTCCCCTGGCTTTCGGCCAATTCCCTGCGGCGAAATGGTAACCTCTACTTTCAACCCTACACCATGCGCGATGTAGAGGGCTTACGGATCGCCATTCTGGGACTCACCACCCCTGCCATTCCCTTCTGGCTCAATCCCGAACTTTATCCGGGGATTCACTGGCAGGATATGGTGCAGGCTGCCCAGGGGTGGATTCGCTACCTGAAGCAGGAAAAACAGGCGGATGTGCTAATTGGGCTGTTCCATGCCGGGGTACATCCCAGCGCCATCGATCCCGACTGGCCTCGCGATATTCCCGAAGAGAATCCCTGCCTCACCATTGCCGAAAAGTTTCCGGAATACGACGTCATCATTGCGGGGCACGAGCACAAGAAATTCAACACCCACCCGCCCGAAAAGAGCGATGACGTTACCCATCCACTGGTGGTGATGGCAGGGAGCCATGCACGCTACCTGGGCGTGATTCATCTGGAATTTCACAAGAAAAACGGGCGCTGGATGCTGTTTCGCAAATATGCCACCATCGAATCGGTACGGCAGGTGGAACCGGATGCAACCATCGAAAAAATTTACCGCCCCTACCACAAACGCATCATGAAATACATTAACTACAAGATTGGAGAAGCGTATTGCGACATCACCTCCCAGCATGCCCGCATCCGGGATAATGTATTTGTCGATTTGATCCATCGCGCCCAGTTTGGCGCTACCAGCGCGGATATTTCCCTGGCCAGCGCTTTTACCACCCGCTTTACCCTGAAAAAAGGCCCCATTCGCATTAAAGACGTGTACGGCCTTTACCAGTACGAGAACAATCTCTACGTCCTGCTGATGACCGGGGAGCAGATTAAAGATCATCTGGAACGCAGTTCCCGCTATTTTAATCAGATTGATCCCAACGACCCCTTCCGGGTGCCTTTAATCAACAAAAATTTTATGGGATTTAATTACGATATGGCCGAAGGAATTGATTACGAAATTG
>JALWDQ010000414.1:0-3938 GCA_027039625.1 Calditrichia bacterium
TTACACTAGAAGCTATTTGGCTCAAGATAAAAATTAAAATTTAGTTTGTCAATAGTTTAAATATTTTATGAAAAGGCAATAAAATATAGGTTTTTCTAATCCTCAGGATGGGTTGGCTCGGACGCATAAAAAAAGAGTCTGTGCCGCAAAAGGCGATGCTGGCAAAATTTAAATATTTTGGTCAACTCAATTATTTCACTACTTGCATTATCGCTAAGTTTTTCCATTTTCTGAAATCTGGTCTCTGAGATTGGCTATTTGCCATTTCATTATTTTGTGTTGATTAATTATTCCTTAAAAATAAATAAGAATTTTTCTTCACTTGGTAATTAAAGCATTAGAAAGTTCCAACAGCAGGGAATTGCGAGGAGAAAAACAAACCAACATTATTGGAAGAAGATATTTCAAAACAATTTTTTCTGAAAGAATTCCGTTAGTAATTTCTCGCAGCAAAATCAAAATTTAAGAAGAAGAGGTGAAAATGAAGCAGATTTTAGTATTAGGAGCGGGACAGAGTTCTCCTTATCTCATTAAATATTTACTGGATCATGCGGTGGAATACGATTGGTTCGTGACTGTGGGTGATATTAACATAGAAAATGCTCGCAAACGGGTGCAAAATCATCCCCGGGGCGAGGCGATTCATTTCGATGTACACGACAGCATTATGCGCAGCCAGCAAATTCGCAAGGCCAACTTGGTGGTGAATATGCTTTCCCCTACCTTTCAGCATCTCATTGCACTGGAGTGCATCCATGCCGGCAAACCGATGGTTTCCACTTCTTATCAGGATCTGCAAATTCGGAAACTGGATATGGATGCTCACCGGAAAGGTATTCTTATTCTGAACGAAATGGGGTTGGATCCTGGAATCGATCATATTTCTGCCATGAACCTGATGGAACGAATCCGGCAGGAAGGTGGTCACATCACCGAGTTCATCTCTTATGGAAGCGGTTTACCTGCTCCGGAAGCTTCCACCAATCCCCTGCGCTACTGCATCACCTGGAATCCGCGCAATGTGGTGATGGCGGGTGAGCACGGAGCACAATATATGGAAGAGTCGCATATTAAAATTCTACCTTACCACGGAGTATTCCAACGCACCTGGTCGGTATCGGTGGATGGCGTGGGAGTTCTGGAAGCCTACCCCAATCGGGATTCTCTGGTGTACCTGGATTTGTACGGATTGAACGATGTTAAGACCATGATTCGCGGAACTTTGCGCTATCCCGGATGGAGTGAAACCTGGCTGCAAATTGTTCGGTTGGGACTCCCCAACGAGACCATGCAAATTCCGGGTCTGGAAAACCGCAGTTATCGGGAACTGGTGGAAATGTTCCTGCCCATTAACGCCTCGGGTTCCAATCTGGAACAACGGTTAGCACACTTTCTGAACATTAATCCCACAGGAAAAATTATGGAAAATTTGCGCTGGCTGGGATTGTTTAGTTCAGAAAAAATCGGAAAACCGTTCCGCACTTCGGCAGAGGTGCTCATCGATCTGTTAAATCGCAAATTAAAATTGCCCGAAGATGCCCGGGACATGGTTATTCTGGTCAACCGCATCATTGCCGAATTCTCGGATGGAACCCGGAAACGCTACATTTCCACCATGGTGGAATACGGGGAACCCGGAGGGTTAACTGCTATTTCCAAAACAGTGGGACTCCCCGCAGCACTGGCTACCAAGCTCATCCTCACCGGTCAACTCCCAATTACCGGTTGCCAGATTCCCACCCATCCCGCCATTTATCAACCGGTACTGGAAGAGCTAAAAAAAGAAGGAATTACCTTCCGCGAGCGGGTGGAGGAAGTGGAGTGAAGGAGTAGCAGGTTTATGGGGAATATAAAGGGAATAGGGGAATAGAGTATATAGGGGAAATAGGGGAAATAGGGGAAATAAGGAGGACTGAGTGGAAAAGAGAGGTTCGTCTGATTCGGATTTTTTTCCTCTTTCCTCTTTTCTCTTTCCTATTTTCTCTTTGAAATTTGGGATTTGTTATTTGGAATTTGTTATTTGAGATTTGTTATTTGGAATTTGTTCTTTTTATGAAATTAGATTCGTTCACCGGTTTGGGGGTGAAAGAAGTACATTTTTTCCATATCCAGAACCACCTGGACTGTTTCTCCCGGACGGTATAGGCGAACAGGATCCATGCGCATGCAATAACTTTTTCGGGAATCGGAAAAATAAACAAAAATTTCGTTTCCCACGGGTTCTACCACATCCACGCGAATATCCATCGGAGTAGTAACTGATTTTTCTCCGGTTAAGGTCCGATCATAAATATGTTCCGGTCGTACTCCCAGAACAACACGTTGCCCCACAAACGACTGTAATTTTTCCTGCATTGGTTGGGGAATTGCAAAGCGAAACAATTCAGAATGGAACTGCACTTCGCCGTTTCCCAGCAACTCCCCTTCCACAAAATTCATAGCGGGACTTCCGATAAATCCCGCGACAAACTGGTTTACCGGATTATTATACAGATTCAGTGGGGTATCCACCTGCTGAATTACACCATCTTTAAGCACCACGATTCGGTCACCCATGGTCATGGCTTCTATCTGATCGTGGGTTACGTAAATCATGGTCGTTTTCAGCCGGCGATGCAATTTGTTGATTTCGATGCGCATCTGCACCCGTAATTTCGCATCCAGATTCGAAAGGGGTTCATCGAATAAAAACACTTTCGGTTTGCGAACAATTGCCCGTCCCACCGCCACCCGCTGGCGCTGCCCTCCCGAAAGTGCCCGGGGTTTACGATCCAGAAATTTCTCAATATCCAGAATCTCTGCGGCTTCCTGAACCCGCTTGCGAATTTCTTCTCTGGGAAATTTACGCAATTTCAGTCCAAACGCCATATTATCGAATACCGTCATGTGGGGATAAAGGGCATAGTTCTGAAACACCATGGCAACATCGCGATCTTTAGGCGGAACATCGTTTACCACTTTCCCATCAATTAAAATCTCTCCCGAGGTTACATCTTCCAATCCCGCAATCATCCGCAGCAACGTGGATTTACCACAACCGGAAGGCCCAACCAACACCACAAACTCCTGATCCCGAATGGTAAGATTGGCACTCTTCACCGCCGTTACCTGGTTGTCGTACACTTTGGTTACATTACGAAGTTCTACAGAAGCCACGTTGTCTCCTTTAGCTAAATTTTCTTTAATTAAATACTCTTTGCATCCTAATTCAAACTTAAATATAAAAAAGCCTGTTCCTCATTCCAGAAGAACAGGCTTTAATTCATAAAAAAGATTAGAATCAGAATCCATACCCAATATTAAAGGAAAGGACTCTATTTTTCACGTCATCGGGATCGGCTGAATCGTCGATGGTGGTAAGTCCGAGGTTATACCGTACATCCAGCATAAAACCGCTTACATTCACTCCCAATCCAAACACCACGCCAAAATCCATACTTTTCATATCTTCGATATCACTTTCCTCACTCTGGCCCTCCGCTTCCGCTTTTACTTTTCCCCCGGTTTTAATTGCCAGAGCCGGCCCCACAAAAATTCCCGGTAATACACTGGCATTTTCCAGGGGTAAATTTAAACGAAGCAAAACCGGGATTTCCACGTAGGACAACTTATACGTCAACTTCACCGTGGTTCCCATATAATCAAACTTTTGCGTGGCACCTTTCATTGTATAGTAAACTTCCGGTCGAATATTCACAGTTTCGGATACCGGGAATGAAACAAAACCACCTACTTTAAACGCCGTCCGGGTATCCACATTTTCCACATCATCGCCGCCCAAATTTGCCAGATTTAAACCGGCCATCACACCTTTACCAATTTCCATTTGTGCCGAAGAAGGAGTTACATAAACTCCCAATAACCCGACAACCATCAACACGACAATCAACCACCTCATATTAACCTCCTTTTATTTGTTTAAAATTAAAAAATTAAAA
>JALWDQ010000415.1:0-3935 GCA_027039625.1 Calditrichia bacterium
CTCTAAAATATCAAGCGTTAAATTAAAACATACAAATTATTTGTCAGGTTCTTTTACAACTGAATCAGACCTTTTTTTTATTCGTGCGAATTCGTGTGATTCGTGGTTAAATAATTCCTGGCGTTTTATAAGGGATCGACACGTCGCTCACAGAGCCCTGTCCGCAGGATCCTTCGGATGGGCGATGACAATCGAGACATCCCTGACATTGCTCATCCGAGGGATACTGTCCCCAGGACTCTACGAGTGGATACCGGGAAGGATTCTACAAAAGTAAAGGTTCAAATTCCAAATAATCTAACAGGCTCTTTGCAAACCTAATTTAATTATTTCTCTTTTCATTCGTGTCCATTCGTGTGATTCGTGGGCAAATATTAATTCTTTTAATTCGTAGGTAAATAATTCGTAGTCAAATGCTCATTCGTGTGATTCGTGGTTCTAATCATTTCAGTATTATTCAGATGAACGTCCTTTCCCCTACTCCCACTTTTCTTCCAAAACAAAAAATTCTTGATTGGCAGTAAAAATCCTATTAATATTGACCGGTCAGTCGGTCAAAATAAAGGGGTGCAATGCCACGCATCATCGACAAGGAAGCGAAAAAAGCGCGCATTCTCCAGGCAGCCATGCAGGTGTTCGCCGAAAAAGGGGTCGCTAAAACCAAAATGACCGATATTGCCCTCGCCGCTGGTATCGGCAAAGGAACCATCTATGAATATTTCCGAAGCAAAGAAGAAATTTTTGCCGAGGCATTTAACGCCGTAACCCAACAGACCCTCTTTCATCTCCAGCAGGTGGTGCAGGAACCCGGCGATGCCGTTAACAAATTGCACCGTTTGCTGGAAATTTCGCTGGCGGAATTCATAGAGCAGGGAGAACATTTTCTGGAAATTATGATGGATTTTTGGGCCGAAGGGGTGCGCAACCGGGAACTGGAACTAATGCCCAACATCGACCTCAAAGCCATCTACCATCAATATCGCACGGCAATTATGCAGGTACTGGAAGAGGGCATCCGACAAAAACGCTTTCGTCCCATGGATACCCAGATCGTGGCTTCGCTCATTCTGGCTGCCATCGACGGATTACTCCTGCAGTGGACGCTGGATCGTTCGCTGTTTACCTTTCGCCAGGCAGGGCATGTTTTATTAGATGCGTTTCTCAACGGAATTCTTATTACCAACGAACGGGGAGAGGAAACATGAGAAACACGATAGAGAGTTTACTGGCGGGAATCATGATTTTTACCCTTCCACTAATGGCCCAGGACGCCCGGGAAATTGTGGATAGAGCCTACAAAAATGTGTACGGCAAAAGCAGTTACTCCGAGCTCACCATGACCATTGTTAAACCGGATTGGTCGCGAAAAATTTCCATGAAGATGTGGGCGATTGAACCGGATTACGCCATGATACTGGTTACCGCCCCCGCCCGGGATAAAGGCACTGTGACCCTGAAGCGCAAAAACGAAATCTGGAACTGGATTCCCCGAGTGCAGCGGGTCATTAAAATTCCTCCGTCCATGATGCTGCAATCCTGGATGGGATCGGACTTCACCAACGACGATCTGGTACGGGAATCCAGCATCGTGAACGACTACCAGCACACTTTAATGGGACAGGATACGGTAAACGGCGAACTCTGCTACCGCATTCACTCCCTCCCCAAACCGGAAGCTGCGGTGGTTTGGGGGAAACTTATTCACTGGATTACCCAGAAAACGTTTCTGGAAGTAAAAATTGAATTTTACGACGAAGACGGGAATCTGGTGAAAACCATGTTTGGTACCCGCATCCGGAAAATGGGCGGGCGACTGGTACCCACCCATTACGAGATGATACCACACGACAAGCCGGGACAAAAAACGGTGCTGGATTACCAGAAAATCCAATTCAACGTTAAGCTAAAACCTTCTTTCTTTTCTTTGCAAAACATGAAACGCCTCCATTAAAGGTAACGGAGGATCGAGTGACAAAAAGGGAATAACCATGTATGCCATATTAAGCTGGCGTAATTTGTGGCGGAACAAGAAACGTACCATCATTGCTGCGGCATCGGTGTTTTTTGCCGTGCTCACCGCGGTGATGATGCGCAGTGCCCAACTGGGAACGTACGACTACCTGATTAACTCCACGGCGCGCATGTTCACCGGGCATCTCCAGTTGCAACAAAAGGAGTACTGGGACAAACGTTCCCTGGACAACACCTTTGCCATCAGCGAAAAGGAGCTGAAGTGGGTGGAGGCGCTCCCCCATGTGGTCAGCCTTTCTCCCCGGCTGGAAGCATTCGCTCTGATATCCCACGGTTCCCAGACCCGGGTGGGGGAAGTCATCGGAATTAATCCGCAGCTGGAAGCGAACCAATCCCGGTTGCACCAGCGCATCATTGCCGGGCGCTTTTTGAAACCCGGGGAGGAAGGAATGCTGCTGGCGAAAGATCTGGCACGGTTACTGAATGCCGGAATAGGAGACAGCATCGTTTTGTACGGGCAGGGATACCACGGGCAAATCGCTGCAGCGCGGCTACCCATAGTGGGCATCCTGAACATGCCCTTCCCGGATCTGAATAAATCCCTGGTGTATCTGCCCCTGCGCACCGCCCAGGATGTTTTCCTCACCGAAAATCGGCTCACTTCCCTGAGCATCGTGCTGGATTCAAACCACCATCTTAATGCCGTGGCAGAGTACCTCAAACACCATTTCGGAGAAAAATACGCCGTAATGACCTGGGAAGAAATGCTGCCCGAACTGAAACAGAGTATCCAGCTGGACAATGTCAGTGGTCAGATTATGCTGCTCATTCTGTACATGATTATTGCCTTCGGTGTGTTTGGTACTGTGGTGATGATGACTACCGAGCGCCGCCGCGAATTTGGTGTACTCATTTCCGTGGGAATGAAGCGCATCCAGTTGATGCTGGTAACCACCCTGGAAACGATTTTCCTTTCCTTCCTGGGCGCCATTACCGGTGGCCTGTTCTCCTTCCCCATGGTGTGGTACTTAAGTCGTCATCCCATCCACTTCAGCGGGGAAATTGCCAAAGCCTACGAGATGTTTGGGGTGGAACCGATTTTTGCCTTCACCACCGATCCCACTATTATTTTTCATCAGGCACTGGTGGTTTTAATCATCGCTCTGGCTACGGCGGTTTATCCCGTATTTTTCGTAAAACGGCTGGAACCGGTGGCTGCTTTACATGGGTAGAACGGCTTTTTCGCAAAGAAAAAAGAGTTAAGAGAAACAGAAAGGTTTATTGGAAATAAAGGTTTGAGAAATGTTCGGAGTTAACAAAGAAAAGAATGGAGAGAAGGAGTTCGTTTTCAGGGATTCGTAACATGGAACCGAGAATATTACTCATGTTTCACAATTCGACCATATTTTGGGGAATAGAACAATGTTATTAATGTTAGCCTGGCGCAACGTCTGGCGCAATAAAAAACGGAGTCTGATTATTCTGCTGGCAATTACTTTTGGTCTGTGGGGAGGATTGCTGGCCGGTGCCATCATGATGGGCTGGGGCGAATCGATGGTATCCACCGCCATCGACCGCGATCTGGGACACATCCAGATACACTCCCCCGACTTTCGGATGGAGCAGGAACTCACCAACTGGATTCCCGACGGTCAGCAGGTGCTTACCCGGGTTCAGAACATGCCCGGAGTAAAAAGCGCCTGCGGACATGTGGTGTTGCAGGGAATGGCTTCCTCTCCCACCTCCAATTTTGGGGTATTAATCTACGGCGTCAATCCCGAAGAAGAAGCGAAAGTGACTGTCATCCGGGAGAAGCTGATTGCTGGCAATTATTTTGAAGAAGCCAAACGGAATCCCGTGGTGATTGGTGCCAAATTGGCCGAGCGGCTGGGACTGAAGCTGCACTCCAAGCTGGTACTGGGTTTCCAGGGATTGGATGGAGAGCTCATCTTTTTAGCTGGCCG
>JALWDQ010000416.1:0-1250 GCA_027039625.1 Calditrichia bacterium
GCGATATTCCCGATTGGCTGGTGGATATTATTTTCAAAGCCACCGCCAAGCAACCTGAAGACCGTTTTCAGTCCGGCGAAGAGATGATGGCGGCCATTCGGGAAGGATTAAGCAGCGGGGAGGCAGACGTTCCTTCGGCTCCGCCACCTTCTTCCAGGGAACGAAAAGAACCTCCTGCCCCTGCCCCCAAGGAGGAAGTGAAAACCCCCGACCTTGCACCAGAAGCAACCCCTGAACCGAAAGCCAGTGCTGAACCGAAAGAACCGCCGAAACCGGCACCCAAACCCACACCGGAAACGAAGCAGAAGAAAAAGCAGCCTTCCAGAACGGTGCATGTTCACGAAAAAAAAGAGAGCCGTTTTGGGGTTCTGGTTACGCTGGTGCTGCTGGTTCTTCTGCTATCGGGAGCAGCAGCCGGTTATTTTTTGTACTGGAAAAATCCGGTTGTTCCCGATGTTTCGGGGAAGAAGTGGCTGGTGGCAGAAAGGATGCTGAAGCAACGGGGATTCATCACCGAAAAGAAATTCGATTACCATCTTCATGCACCTGCCGGTACGGTGTTTAAAGTGGAACCTGCGCCGGGCAACCGCCTGCATGCCGAAACGCCGGTGAAAATGTGGGTGAGTAAGGGACCACAAGAGGTGATTGTCCCCAAGGTGGTCAGTTTGTCTCTCTCCCAGGCTCTGGATAAGCTGGAAAACCTGGGATTGCGAGTGCGAAGGGTAAAAAAGGTGGTTCACAACAACCGGGCGGATGGAACGGTGCAGAAGATTGTACCTTCTGCCGGAACGGTTAAAAAGAACGGAGACGGGGTGACTCTGTTTGTCAATTACAACCCCAACCGCCTCCACCGCTATCCGGCCTATTTTTCGCATAGTTTACAGGATGTGTTAAGCCGCTTTAAATGGGTGCCCGGGAGGTTGATGTTTGAGGAAGATTTTTCCGGGAAGAGCGCCTATTCCTGGTTCTGGACGGTTCCTGCTCCCCGGGACAAAGCGCAGATAACCGAAGGAAAGTTGTTCCTGGCGAAATATTCCCATTCGGGAAGTGCTTTTAGTGTGCAAATTCCCGTAGAAGAACCCCTGCGAAATCTGGTGATGAGTGTGGATCTGGAGCGGCTCCCCGCAGCGGAGAATGCTGTGGGTGGGGTGTATCTGGAGCTGGAAAGCGGTGCCTATTTTACCTTTATGGTGGATTTGAAGAACGGGCGTTATTTTGTTGGTTTATTTGATGGAGAGCGCTGGACACGG
>JALWDQ010000417.1:0-1250 GCA_027039625.1 Calditrichia bacterium
TTTTGGAGGAACGAAAGGTGCAGCCAGCGCTGCGGGAATCATCGATGGATTTGTGTATCTGGGCAGCGGAATCTCCGGGGTATTCCTGGGCTTCTTGCTGGATAAATTTGGCTGGAATGCCTGGGCCTATCTCCTGATTCCCTTTGCCCTGATCGGGCTGCTCCTCAACATTTCCATCTGGAATGTGATGCCCAAAACCCCTAAAGCTTCCCATTAGTGGGAAAAAGGGACGATTCGAAGAAGAAATCAACAGGTATCCGGGCTGCACTTTGTTTTTTTGGTATTTTTCTCAGAATTCTTTACTTCAGGAATTTTCGCTGGACCATGAAAAACCGGAAGTGTTTAACACGTGGAATTGGAGATGTTCACATGTACGGGAAATGGCCTGAGGGGATTTTATTCTGGAAGAAACCGGGAAATTGACGCCTTTGATTTATTCGAAGCAAACAGGAAAATGAACAAATTTTAAGAATAGTAAAATTGTAGTGATTTTACGTTTAAGCAAATAACAGTGTTTAAACCATAAATTTAGAGAGGGAAAAATGAGTACATCCAGGAACCATTTCGATATTGTCATCCTGCTGGGACGTCCCGCTGCGGGAAAATCGGAGGTCATCGATTTTCTGAAAAAAACTCCGGTGGAAGAACGCATCCGGCGCTTTCACATTGCCGAATTCAAAGAAATTGACGATTTCCCCATGCTCTGGACCTGGTTCGAAGAGGATGCGATTCTGGAAAAAATTTTGCACAAACCGCGCATGCATACGGACAAGGATGGCTATTTCCTCTACCCCTACCAGTGGCATTTGCTTATCGAACGAATTAGCCTGGAATATCAGAAGTTGTTGCGCGACTATCCCAATTATCACGATGACCACACGGTGATTATTGAATTTTCGCGGGGAAAGGAACACGGTGGTTACAAGGAAGCATTTCCCCACCTTTCCGATGCAATCCTGCAAAAAGCTAACATTATGTACATCGATGTATCCTACGAAGAATCTCTGCGGAAGAACCGACGTCGCTTCAATCCCGAAAAACCGGATAGCATTCTGGAACACGGGCTACCAGACGAAAAGCTGGAACGCCTGTACAAGGAAATTGACTGGGAAGAGGTCACTGGAGGAAATCCCGAATACATTGAAATTAAAGGATATCGGGTGCCCTACGCGGTGTTCCACAATGAACCGGAGGTAACGGACAAACCGGAATTGTTAGGGAACACCCTGGAGGAAGTTTTCGGGAAGCTC
>JALWDQ010000418.1:0-1247 GCA_027039625.1 Calditrichia bacterium
CAGGGCCTGGTGCTGGTAGATGGACGGGAGGCTAAACCTTCTTTAAAACTTTCCGCCGGACAAACAGTGGAAGTGCAATTCCCCGAGCCAGAACCTTTGCATCTGGAACCCCAGAATATTCCCCTGCCAATTTTGTACGTGGATGAATATATTGTGGTGGTAAACAAACCGCCGGGAATGGTGGTGCATCCCGGTGCCGGAGTAAAGGAAGGGACGCTGGTGCATGCATTGCTATACCATGTGGGAAGGCTGAGCAGTGTGGGCGGTGAAACACGTCCCGGTATCGTGCACCGGCTGGATAAAAATACTTCCGGTTTGCTGGTTGTGGCTCGCACGGATGAAGCCCATTACGCTTTAAGCCGGCAATTTGCCAGCAAACAGGCCCAGCGGCACTATCTGGCACTGGTGTGGCATCCTTTTCAGCAAACAGAGGGCACCATTGCGGGATACCTGAACCGCAGCAAACGGGATCGCAAGAAATTTACCGTGGCTTCCCGAGGGAAGAAAGCCGTGACGCATTTTCGGGTCAGAAAGAATTTTCGCTTTTTGTCCCTGCTGGAATTGCGTCTGGAAACCGGGCGTACTCATCAGATTCGAGTACATCTATCTTCCATCCAGCATCCGGTGTTTGGGGATCCGGAATATCACGGTCGCAATCGTCAGCTTACCCGGTTAACCCGGCAGGAGGATCGGCAATTGGCGCAGCGGTTGCTGAAGATGCTGCCCCGGCAGGCCCTCCACGCCTTCCGATTGCAATTCCAGCATCCGGTGCTGGGGAAATGGATGACCTTTGAAACGGAGCTTCCTGAGGATATGGTGCAGGTACTGAACATCCTGAGGGAACAGGATGAAGCACTGTAGTAAATCTCACTTACGGATTCCGAAATCCCATTGAATTATTAGCATTCCATTCATCCCGTCCCTACCGGGACGGGGAAATTGGGGTGTGGGTATCCTTTCCCACAAATGAATTTGTGGGCTAGTGGCATGCCGTCCCTGTCGGGACGGCTGTTTCTCCCGGGGCTGCGCCCCGGGCTATCGTTGTTTGAGCGCTTTGCGCTCGGTTTTTTACCGATGGTTAATCCACCAATTCACGACAATAGAGATTCTTCGCTTCGCTGGCGCTTCGCTCAGAATGACTGGGGGCGGTGTTTCTGTCATTCTGAACCCCGTCGCAGACGGGGTGAAGAATCTCACCATTTGAATTTAAAATGACAACCTTTACGCTCTTTGCGGTTGAATAAGAT
>JALWDQ010000419.1:0-1246 GCA_027039625.1 Calditrichia bacterium
ATCCGACCGGGCGAAAATTAATCTCACCCGCTTTAGCCTGTTCTACCCTGAGAAGCGGGATTTCTTCCTGGAAAATTCGTCCAATTTTAATTTTGGTTCCTACCACCGGGTGATGGCGTTTTACAGTCGCCGGATTGGCCTCAGTCCGGATCGGGAGCAAATTCCCATCCTGGGCGGTGCCCGGCTCTCCGGAAAAGTGGGCGGTACCAACATCGGATTCCTCAATGTGCAAACCAGAGCGGATAAGGGAATTCCCTCCACCAACTTCACCGTACTCCGCCTGAAGCAGGACATCTTTCGCAAGTCCTATGTGGGAATGATTTTTACCAACAAATCCCCGGCAGATACCGGAACGGTTAATCAGGTAGCCGGTGCCGATATCGAGCTCTCCACTTCGCGTTTTATGGGAAATCGCAATCTGGTGTTTCATTCCTATTATATGAAAACCATCGCCCCGTTCCCCCAGGCAAACGACCATGCTTTCCGCGCTTTTGTGGATTACCCCAACGATCTGTTCGATAATTTCATCAGTTACATGGAAGTGGGAGAAAATTTCAATCCCGAAATGGGATTTGTCTGGCGGCGGAATATCCGCACTGTGTACGGACATGTGCGCTTTATGCCACGCCCCAATTTCCTGAACATTCGGAAATTCATCTTCCAGTTGCGAGGGTATTACACCACCGATTTCGATAATGTGCTGCAGACGCGGGATTGGGAATTCCGTCCCTTTGCCTTTGTGCTGCACACGGGCGACGAAATGGAATTTAATATTCAGCACAATTACGACCGGCTGGAAGAGGATTTTAATATTTTCGAAGATTTTGTGATTCCCGCTGGAATTTACCAGAGCCTGCGCTATGAGTTGCAGGTGTACAGTGCCCGTCGGCGTCCTGTTTCCGGCGGATTGGAGTGGAACGAGGGGGAATTTTACACCGGCCATCGGCGGCGTCTGGAATTTGTTGGGCGCTTGCGCCTGAATAAATATGTTTCCCTCACCGGCGACT
This sequence comes from Calditrichia bacterium, assembly GCA_027039625.1. Lineage (GTDB taxonomy): Bacteria > Calditrichota > Calditrichia > RBG-13-44-9 > RBG-13-44-9 > JALXCH01. The sequence goes on from JALWDQ010000419.1 coordinate 1,008, forward strand.
ATCTGCGGACGGATATTCGCCTCTCCGACGGGAAATTTACCACCCACGAAACCTCTGCCCGCCTGAATATCAATTTTACTCCCCGCCTTACCAGTCGGCTTTTTGTGCAATGGAATAATGAAGACAATGAGCTGAATTTCAACTTCCGGTTACGCTGGATTCCCCGCCTGGGCAGCGATGTGTATCTGGTGTACAACGAAATTCAGGAAACCGATGTCCCGGGTTTCCGGAGCCAGAAC
>JALWDQ010000420.1:0-1242 GCA_027039625.1 Calditrichia bacterium
GTAACAAATTGTTGCTTCAGGAGTGCGAAGCACTCACACATGAAGAGCCCGGGGCGAAGCCCCGGGAATAAAAATTAACACAAAAAAGAAGCCCTGAAAGGGCGTCACACTATAGATTTGATTAAAAATTTTGAATGGATATTTTTAACCTCAGGATTCACTGAAATTAGTAGAACCACGAATCACACGAATAATCACGAATTAAAACAAATACGTATATTAGGTTACGTATATTAGGTTATGAAAGAATCTGTTAAATCATTTGAAATTTGGAGTTTGAGGGTTGTTATTTGAGATTTGGAATTTGTTTTTGTTATTTGTGATTTGTCTTTTGGAATTTGTAATTTGAGTCTTCGCTGCGCTCGCTGCGTACGTGGCGGTTTTTTTATTTTTTGTTATTTGGAACTTGTAATTTGGGATTTCGTTGCACATTCTTTTCGACCATTGCGGTTAATTTTTTAGTAATCATAAAACCGCAGCGTCCGCTACGAGCGCTACGTGAAAAGACAAAAGATAAAAGATAAAAACACCATAGAATAGTTACTCTGCAAATTGCTCACAAAAAACTGCCGGCAGAGAAATCCCTTCCCCACCGGCAGATATGCTCTATGCCCTTATGCTTGACATCATGGATGATGTCATCCCGAAAGCAAACAGGGATGTTTGCGTTTTAGTCGGGATATGCCCTTATGCTCTATGCCCTATGCCCTATGCCCTATGCTTTATGTCCCTATGCTTTTTTTATTTCATCAACATCATCTTCCGGGTAAAATGATAACTCCCCGCCGTTAACCGGTAAATATACACCCCGCTGGCAACCGGAACACCCCGTTCATCGCAGCCATTCCATACCACCTGATGATGTCCCAAAGCATATCTGCCATCCACCAGCGTATGGAGCCTGCGCACCGAGAAAACCGAAAAGGATCAGGATAAAACCCATTATCCATTTTGCCGGGCGGCGTGCATCAAAGCTGGATTGCAAAATTAGAGTTTTCATCTTTTCTTCTCCTTTTGTGGATTATGACTGGAATTCAAAGGAGCCACTTGTTAGATTCGCTCTCAGACAAAACAGCTCCTTCCTCTTTATCACTATTGACAAAGAGGATTGAACACCGGGCTTAGTTTGGTCTATGCACAAGGTTCCATTCCGGTGCGGCCACACCGGAGTGGAACATTTATTTAACTTTCATATCTCACCACCTCCTTCCAATGTAAAGCAAGCCCTTTCGTTCTACAGCG
>JALWDQ010000421.1:0-1238 GCA_027039625.1 Calditrichia bacterium
TAGCCACGATTACGGTTCCAGACAGCAACTGGAACGGTAGCGAAACCATCACCTTCGTTGCCAGCGATCCGGCAGGTTTGAACGATAGTGATTCGGCCACCTTTACCGTACTGCCACAGAACGATCCTCCCGTAATTACCAGTTCACCGGTGACTCAGGCTATCGAGGATCAGCTGTACACCTATCAGGTAGTGGCAGAGGATCCCGATGGAGATTCGTTAACCTACAGCTTGCCTGTGGCACCGAACTGGTTAAGCATCGATCCGGTAACCGGTTTAATTAGCGGTACACCCACCAATGCCAATGTGGGAGATACTGTTGTAACGGTGATGGTGGATGACGGGGTGAATCGGGTGGCAGCTACCCAGACCTACACTTTAACCGTCATCAACGTAAACGATCCGCCGGTGGTCAGCGATATTCCCGATCAGACGGTGCAGGAAGATGTACCTTTTGCCCAGATTCATCTGGATGATTATGTGGATGATCCCGATAATGCGGATTCGGAAATCACCTGGACGGTTTCCTCCGCCACGCATTTCACCATCAGTATCGATGCCAACCGCATTGCCACCATTACTCCGGTGGATCCGGAATGGGGCGGTTCGGAAACGGTGCTGTTTACCGCTACCGATCCCGGTGGTTTAAGCGATGCGGACAGTGCTACCTTTACCGTTATTGCTGTAAACGACACCCCCGTGGTAGCCGATATTCCTGATCAGCAAATTCAGGAAGGTGGTTCCTTTGCGACCATTAACCTGGATGATTATGTGAACGATCCGGATAATCCCGATTCCACAATTACCTGGACGGTGAGTGCCACCACTCACATTACGGTGAGTATTGTAAATCGGGTAGCGACCATCACAGTGAATGATCCGGAGTGGAACGGCAGCGAAACGATAACCTTCACCGCTACCGATCCTCAGGGTGCCTTTGATAGTGACGATGCTACCTTTACGGTGCTGGGAATCAACGATCCCCCGGTACTCTCGGCTATCCCGGATGTGACATTTGATGAAGACGACACCCTCAGCTTCCCGGTGAGCAACTGGTACGGTTACGTCACCGATCCCGATAATCCCGACAGCACCTTGATCTGGAGCTTTGCCGGAATGAGCAACGTCTCCGCTTCGGTGGTGGGTTCCAATTTTGTCTTCACCGCTGCTTCCAACTGGTTCGGCAGCGAAACCATTCAGGTTATTGTGAGTGACGGGCAGTATTCAGATACCACCGGT
>JALWDQ010000422.1:0-3062 GCA_027039625.1 Calditrichia bacterium
AATTCCTCCCCAGATGATTAAGCAAACGACCAGCACCACATAGATATCTTTCATGGTTAGCACCCTCTTTAAAGCAGTGTATTTTGTTCACTCATTTTCATTTTGATGAATACCTGGCGGACTTTCAGTCGCAGGATCCAGTAAAACAGCACTGTAAATCCCAGCAACGAACTTAAAAAGACCTGCAACATTCGGCTATCCATTTGAATTTTTCCCTGCTGGTTGATTAGAGGATCGGGATGCAAGGATTGATAGACTCGCGGGATGATGAAGACGAAAAACGGGACCGTGACGAATGCAATAATGGAATATACCGCCGCCAGGCGCGCCTTCTGTTCTTCCACCTCAATAGCGGAGCGTAAAGCGAAATAGGCCGCATAAATTAGTAGCAGTATGAAGATGGAAGTTTCTCGCGGATCCCAATTCCAGTAAGAATGCCAGATTTTACTGGCCCAGATGGAACCGGTGATGGTGGCCAGGATGGTAAACATGAGACCAATTTGTGCCGAGGAGGAAGCCCAGACGTCATATTCGGGATTGGGATTGCGCAAATATCGCAGGGAGTACACCGCGGAAATCAAGAAGGAGAGTGTTGCCACCCAGGCACAGGGTACGTGAAAGAAAATGATGCGGGCAGTTTGTCCCAGCCCTTTTGCAGGTGGTGCGTACAAAAATGCTCCGACAATCACCAGAAACATCCAGCCGGTTAACAGATATTTCCACCAATCTCTATCTAACCCCATTACTTTCTCCAGATAAATTCAAATAGAATCAAGGATAATGTGATAATCACAATTGAGAAAGAAAATAATACTTGCAAATCTGAGATACAATTAGAAAGTGTTGTACCATCCATTGCCAATCGAGTTCCGTGGATGGCAGAAATTAGAATGGGGAGGGAGATAGGGAAGGATAGCACCGCAAACAGGGCACCACGGGCACTGGCCTGGGAAATGATGGCAGCAATCAAAGTGGAAACGGAAGCCAGTCCCACGCTTCCCAGAGCGATGAATACGAAAAAAATCCCCACACTTGCTACCTCCGCATTCATCATGGCAAAATAAAGGGGCAGGATAATCACTTCCAATCCCGCTAATAACAGCACATTGAAGAACCATTTCCCTAAAAACACCGCATTGGGTGTCGTTACCAGACGCAGTGTATCCGCGGTTTGCTGCTCTTCCTCCCGAACAAAAATATGGGAAAGCCCTGACATCGCGGAGAAGAAAAGAATCACCCACAACAACGGCGCCATAATTTCGCTGCGCAAACGCACCGGGCCCAGAGAAAAGCTGATGGCCGTGAGGGTGGTTACGGCGAACATGATAATGGCATTGATGGCGTAACGCGTGCGAAACTCCAGATGTAAATCCTTCAGGAAAACAATGTACGCTTTATTGAGCAAGTTTCACCTCATAATCGCCAAAGTGAATTTCATCCGGTTCGTTGGTGGCTAAAATTAAAATATGCTGCCGTTTTTGTTCTTCCATAATCTCGTACACAATGGCTGCTCCCTGCTCATCCAGATTGGATGTGGGTTCATCCAGGATGAGAATTTCCGGCTGGTGGAACAGCGCCATCACGTATTTAACCCGTTGTAACATTCCCGAAGAGTAGGTTCGGAGCTCATCCAGTTCTCGCCCTTTTAGTCCCAGTCGATCCATCCAGCGCCGAAAGCGGGGCAAATCCACCGGTAACCCCCGAATGCGGGCAAAAAAGGTGTAATTCTCCAGAGCGGTTAGATTGTTGTACAGCTGAAGGTAGGGACCGACCAATCCCAGATAAGGATAAATTTTGTCTCCCGGAACAGGCTGGTCGTCCCGCAGGAATCGCACTTCTCCCCGATAGGGTCGAATAAGCTGGCACAGAATCCGTACCAGGGTGGTTTTGCCGGAACCATTCCGGCCGGTAAATACCAGGGATTCCCCACTGTGCACCCGAAAGGAGATATCCTTAAAAATCATTCTTCGATTAAACTGTTGAGCGATTCCCTGCGCTTCTATTTTCCACATCGGTTACTTAATTCCCGTAATCTTCTTACAAAAGATTTAAATTTAAGGAAAAGAGCTATAAGAATAAAGGAAGAAGAAAAACTCCGGGCGGGAAGAGTTACCAATAGCATTGTTTCAATGAGGAATAATTCGCTGTTGTCAATTACTTTTTTCTCTTCAGAATTTTGGTTTGTCTTTTTCCAAAATTAGAAGAATTAAGCTGGAATTACCACCAATGGCAGATTTCGATTTATCTACTCACAAATCAAAATTCATCTGCGGCAGTTTCCCGGCAAAATAGAGAGGAACAACGAAGCGGAGCTTATCCTTTCGGTGAAAATTCTTTTCGGATAAAACAATGGCGTATGGGGGATGATATTTTTTAATGTACTGAAGCAAACTTTTCGATTTTACCCGCGTACTGGATTTCACTTCCACGGGAATGATATGATTGTCTTTAAGGAGCAAAAACTCGATTTCGGAATTTCGTTCATTCCAGGAATATAACGGTGCATCCGTGGCCGCCCACAATTCCATTGCCACAAAATTTTCCACAAAAAATCCCCGGGTCATTCCAAATTCGCCCAGAATGATTGCGGAAGGAGGGATATCCAGAACAGCTCCCAACAATCCAATATCATTTAAATATAACTTAATAATATTCTCTTTACAAAAAGCTCTAATCGGCAATTCGGCACGGTTAGCAATAAGAACTTTAATGATTAACCGGGCATTTTCTAACCAGGAAATGGGTCCCTGCAATTCCACAAAACCCTTTTTTCCCTTAACCACACTTTTAAATCGAAATCGTTTTACCGAATCATCCACATATTGGGCTAACTGCAGTGGAACGTTATCATATACAGACGCAATGTGCAATGCATTGACTCTGCCTGAATGTTTACTGAAATCCGCTTTTAACGCATTCAACAGATCTAATTGTTTTTTCCGGATGGTTTTAAAAATTCCCGGATTATCTTTTTCCTGCAAAAAAGAAGCAATCATTTCCGGCATCCCGCCCACCACATAATATTCCTTCAGCACTTCCAGTAATTTTTGATGAGCCACTTC
>JALWDQ010000422.1:3072-3902 GCA_027039625.1 Calditrichia bacterium
TTCGACTTTGCCCACCGGGAACGATACATCGGAGAGGGTAATCCCTAATAACGACCCGGCAGCTACGACGGCAACCTGAGGCATTTCTTCCTGAAAATACTTCAAAGCAGTTAACGCTTCGGGAATATGTTGAATTTCATCCAGAATAATGAGATCTGTTTCCACATTGATCTCCCTGTTTGCCAGCAGAGCGAGATTGCGCAGAATCGTTCTTGGTTGAAGTGAATTCTGAAATACCGGTTTTAATTGATGTTTGTTTTGTTCGAAATCGAAATGATGATAGTTTGCGAAATATTGTTTTCCAAATTCTTTTAACAAATAGGTTTTACCCACCTGCCGTGCTCCTCGCAGGATTAGAGGCTTACGCGAAGCACGGTTTTTCCATTGAATGAGCGCTTCCATTGCCAGGCGTTTCATACGTACAATGTCCCCTGTTTTTGTTAAAGATAATCATATTCAGTATTTTTTGCAAGGAATAATTCTATATTTTCCGACTTTTTACAAGGAATAATTCTTAATATTCCGTATTTTTGCAGGGAATAATTCTATGATTTCTTTATTTATTACAGGGAATGTTTCACTTCAGATTTTTTTCGATAAATTTTTTATTTCTTTCTCTTTTCTCATTCACTTAATGATTGCTGCAGCCTTAACTAAAGATTTCGTCAATTAGTCATCACAATTCAAAAAATCCCGGAAAATCATCCCATGGTAGAAAATACGTGTACTTTAATTGAGGGACCTTTTTTTGATTGATTCAAGAAGAATGACGAAAGAAGATTAAACAACAATTCCAGGGATGCCAACCAATGAAACAGAATGATCCACTC
>JALWDQ010000423.1:0-3897 GCA_027039625.1 Calditrichia bacterium
CCTCCTCACTCGTCCCATCCTCGTGATGCAACACCTTCACCAAATCCCCATTCACCGTGTACACCCGTATCTCACACTCCGGCGGCAACCCCACAAACAACAGCTTCGTCGGCTCACCCGGGAAATTCAACTTCACCGACCGATCATTGAACGGATTCGGAACCACCTTCACCCCTCGCAAATCCTTCACCGGGCGCTTCGTCAAATACGGATGCACCGGAGTGTTCTTCCACATCATCGTCCAGTACTTCCCACTCTCCAAACTCTCCCCCGGATGCTCCCAGTTCTGACTCCCATCATCATACGACGTCACGTAGTAGTAATACGCAAAACCCCGACGCACCGTCGTGTCCCGAAAACTCGTCTGTACCGGAACACCACTCCTCCCTCCACACTCCCACACCAGCGCGAACGTCGTGTCATTCCGCCCCTGCGCACGGTACACCCGATACCCAGCAAAATCCCGCACCCCCGTGTCCGGATCTGGTACATCGCTCACGTCCGTCCAGCGCAGCAGAACTGACCGCTCGCTACTCTCCACCCACACCGTGTCGGGCGGCGGAGGTGGGTCGGGAACGTCGAACGGGTCGCGACCAACCGCAAAGTTGCGAAAATAACGACGAGTTCCTGCACTGAATACTTTGAAAAGACTATCCCTGCCTGTACCCACCCACCAGTCCTTCTCCTCGGCGGTCAGGCCTTCACCACCGTGTAGCCATTCCCAATATTGATGCCCTACCCAATTGCACATGTCAATGTTCAACCCATTCACCGCTACCAGCATTACAAACCGTACATCACTCTGCCATGGCATCTCGTACGGACCCACACACAGGTACGGATTCGGTCGCGCCACATTCACCGGATCGTTCGGTTCGGTGAAGCCCATTTCCTGGGGGCTTAGCATGTGGTACCCTTCCGCGCCTTCAAAGAAAAACTTGTACGCCTCCTCCACCGTCACAAACCGCTTGTCCCCAGGCCGCCAAACCGTCGAAAACGGTTGACTCAAATCATTTGTCTCATCGTCCGCACTCTTGTCAGCGTGCAGCCACCCAAAACCCATGTACTGAGGACTGAGAATGGTTCCATGGCCGGGTGTCTGTTCCAGGAATCCGCGATTCTCGTCTGGATCCCCCACATCATCCCCAGCTATCTTCCCATTGTCCCCATCCCACACGATCCACAACCGCAGTGAGTCTGCATTCGGATTTCCCGCGGGGTTCAGCGGCGTCCCGGAGCCGATGTAATCGAGATAGTTCTCCCCGTAGTACTCCACCCAGTCGTCGTTGCAGTTCTCCCATACTGCTAAGTTTTGATTGGCCCCCTCGTACCCAACCAGAGGCTGAGTCGAGTACGTGAAACAGACATCGTGCAAGTCCTGATTCGGCAATTCAGGGCGATCATGCGGTTTGGCATCAGCATTGCCATCGTTTGTCGCAATGAATTCCACGTACATGTAGTCGTCCGCGATCGGGCAGGCGTAGGCGTAGAAACGCTGCTCCATTGTTATTCCTACCTGGAAAGACCACCTGATTCGCAACATCGCGTCCGACACAAGATTGGGATCCAAACGATCGTAATGCTGACGCGGGGGTTGTTCAACACCGTCTACAAAGACCACAGGCGGCTTGCGACGCAGGACCAATTCGAATTCGAGTGGATAGCAGGCGAACAAGCCGGGCGGGTGAATCGCTAAGCTTGAGGCGACGCCGCCCACCACGTAGGGGTGGTGCCGCTTGCGACGGTCCGTCCAGTCCTTCAAGCCGAAGGTGATTCCCGCCATCCGCGCAGTGGCGTTCATCATCTTGACTTCGCCTGGAATGCGCTCGCGCCAGCGATTGCCTGGCCAGACGTAGGAACGTTCCCATCCACCGCTGGGTATATCCTCATCCTCATGCCACAGCTCACCGATCCAAAGATCTTTCTTGTCCGTCTGTGCCCCCACGTTCGAGTAGAGCATCACCACTGCAAAAAGTACCGCCACTCCTATCAAGAGAGCGTTCCGGATGTTCTCCTCCCATTGGATCCCGTGAGCATGTCTGTTACTCCTGGATATCCAACTGGAGAACAACGATCGTGTCTCGATAACCTCGATTACGCGCTTGCCCTGCAAGTTCCGCTGACTCCTAACCTTCGCGCTGTTATCGCCGTCCAGAAAAATGCCCTACTACTCTTCGGCAGTCCGCCGTATCACCACAAACTTTCCTACTGCATCCCCCATCGCACTGTGAACATGGTAAACGTACACACCACTCTGGATGATCTGATTCCAATCCGTCACCTGATTCCACGCCTCCTCACTCGTCCCATCCCGGTGATGCAGCACCTTCACCAGGTCCCCATTCACCGTGTACACCCGTATCTCACACTCCGGCGGCAACCCCACAAACAGCAGCTTTGTCGGCTCCCCAGGAAAATTCAACTTCACCGACCGATCGTTGAACGGATTCGGCACCACCTTCACGCCACGCAAATCCTTCACTGGTCGCTTCGTCAAATAGGGGTGAATAGCGCGGTTCCGTTGAGTAATCGTCCAAAAACGGCCGCTTTCCAAGCTCTGGCCCGGTTGTTCCCAGTTCTGGGTACCGTCGTCGTAGGCCGTCACGTAATAATAGTAGGCAAACCCTCGTTGGACCGTCGTATCCCGGAAAGTCGTCTGAACTGGATTGCCGGTTTGCCCTCCGCATTCCCAGATCAAGGAAAACGTGGTGTCACTCCGCCCCTGGGCTCGGTAGACCCGATAGCCTGCGAAATCGCGTACGCCCGTGTCTGGATCAGGCTCCTGGCTTACATCTGTCCATCGAAGCACTACACAACGTTCTCCAGCCTCCATCCAGACGGTATCCGGTGGTGGAGGCGGATCTGGTGCGTCAAACGGATCTCGACCCGCCTCAACATTACGAAAGTATCTGCGGGTAGCCTGGCTGAAGACCCGGAAAAGGCTATCACGGCCCGTCGAAACCCACCAATCTTTCTCTTCCGCCGTCAAACCTTCACCCCCATGCAACCACTCCCAGTACTGACGGCCGACCCATTCACACATCTCATCGCCCAATCCGTTTACCGCGGCCAGCATCACGAAGCGGACGTCCCCCTGCCACGGGATCTCGTAAGGTCCAACCACCAGGTATGGATTTGGACGAGCCACGTGAACCGGATCATTCGGTTCGGTATAGCCCATCTCCTGAGGACTTAGCATGTGGTAACCTTCAGCCCCCTCGAAAAAGAACTTGAACGCTTCCTCCGTCGTAACGAAACGCTTGTCGCCTGGACGCCAAACCGTGCAAACCGGCTGCGAAAGGTCGTTGGAAGGGTCATCGGCGCTGACATCGGCGTGCAACCAGCCAAAGCCCATGTACTGAGGACTCAAAATTCGCCCGTGCCCGGGAGACTGTTCGTAGAATCCCCGGTTTTCGTCAGGATCGCCCACATCGTCGCCTTCAATCTTGCCATTATCACCATCCCACACAATCCACAATCGCAACGAATCTGCCGTGGGGTCACCAGCCGGTTGCAGCGGCGTACCACTACCGATGTAATCTAGGTAATTCTCGCCGTAGTACTCCACCCAGTCGTCATTGCAGTCTTCCCAAACCGCGTTGTTCTGCGTTGCGCCTTCGTAGCTCACGATAGGCTGGGTTGAATACGTGAAGTACACACTGTGCAGATCCTGGCCCGGCAACTCTGGCCGGTCGTGCTCTTTGCTGTCGGCATTGCCATTGTTCAAAGCTATAAATTCCACATAGAGAGCGCTTCCGGCGTTCTCGCAGGCATACGCGTAAAAGCGCTGCTCCATCGTCAGGCCGACCTGAAACGACCAACGAATTCGGAGCATACCATCCGAAACCAGGCTGGGATCAATGCGGTCGTAACGCTGCAAGGGAGGCTGCTCTTGGC
>JALWDQ010000424.1:0-1233 GCA_027039625.1 Calditrichia bacterium
ATTCTTCAAACCGACTGTTCCCGTTCTTTTTTCTCTTTCTATGGATTGAATCAAAAAGAAATATTTGGTTCCAATATTCAGGCCGGGCAATTGTATCTCCAATATCAGCTCTCCACCGAAAATTACCTCACTGCTGTGGTCAATGCAGGGAATATCTTCGATAGTTGGGCGGATAATGTCCTATCCGAAAAATATGTGGTGGGATACGGACTTACCTACGGAATGAATACGGTTCTGGGGCCGCTGGAACTCACTGTGTCCGGAAGCGATGTCCATAGCTTTTTAGCTTATCTGCATATTGGGGTTAAATTCTAAGGTCTGTTCTTCCAATTTGTTGAGATATGGCAAAGAGGGTACAGAGGGTTGAAGGGTGATTCATGAAAATGAAAGGGGGCTCGGGAGGTTTTCTTATTCTCTCGGAGTATTATTTTAATGAGTGACGCCGACGTGTAGCTGCAATAAAGACCACCGTTACTTTAAATCTGGATATGCTTCGGTTTCTGGATGAGTGCCTCCAAATCTTAGCGGGAGGGCGCCAGCGGAAATTCAATGGCGATAAAAAGCTGATTGTGCTCCGTCCAGCTGCTGATGGTTCCCCCCAACCGATGAACCAGCTCCTTCACAATGGCAAGTCCCAGCCCCGACCCTTTCACCCGTTCCGAGAATCGGGTGTCGCGGTAAAAAGGCTCGAATAATTGCTCCGGTGCAACTTCCAGGGGTTGAAGCAAAAAATTGCTGACCACAATCTGGATAGCACCTTCCTTCTCCATCACCTGGGTGGTGATGGGATGGGATAAATCGCCATATTTCAGGGCATTGCTCCATAAATTATCCATAATCTGGGCTAACCGCATGGGGTCGGTAACCAGGCGGTAACGTCCACGTTCGGCAAAACGTAGCAATGCCACCGCTTCCCGCTCCCGGGCTTTGTGGGCAAAAAAGCGATGTTCCTCTTTTAGAAATGCTTTCAGCGAAATGGTCTTTTTTTCAATCTGGAAATTGGCTTCCTGAAGCTTGGCCAGTTGAATCAAATCCTCGGCAATTTTGATGACCCGTTTAATGTCGTTTCGCACCGTATCCAGAAGCTCTGATGGAGGCAGGGAAGCGGGTTCCCCGGGATTTCTGTTGGCTCTCATGTAATCAATGATATCGATGAAACCTTTAATCGAGGTTAAGGGGGATTTGATTTCGTGAGAGGCATGGGCTATCAGTCGTTGCCGCGCCCGGTTGCTC
>JALWDQ010000425.1:0-3888 GCA_027039625.1 Calditrichia bacterium
TTACTGTGTGTGGAGTGAATAAGCTGGAAATCGCCAAAGCCGGTTAAATCTCCAAACACAAAGATGACCCCACCTTCCAGTTCGTTGTAATACCAGATTTCGTACGGCTTGGCATCGATATCCATGTAGTGGCGTTCTATTTCGCTGGGACGCCCGTATGTGAGTAGAACCCGCCCCCGGTCGGTAAGTGCACCCCGGGTTTTCGGGCGCCCGAAATACTGATCGGCGTAGCGCATTCGCTCCAGAAAATCCTGCCGAAATTCATTAACCGGTGTTTCAGGATTCGTATCCCGTTTCTTCCAGAACTCTGCCAGAAAATCCCGTTTTCCCTTTACATCCAGGGTTTTGTAAACATGTTTTTCTTTATCGGTGGCGATAAATTTTGCACATTCAAACTCCCGATCCAGATCTTCTTCGCTCATATTCCTAAAAATTTCTGTTAACCCCGGTGGTTCCGAAGCGCGAAACACCACCTTCTCATTCTGCTGAAGAGGTAATGTTTCTCCCGGTTTTAAAAAGGTAAACCGGCGGGTAGCTTCCCGTGTTTGCTTCAAATCCCTATCCGTCACCTGAATATGAAACAGATACACCCCGGTGTGCAGGGTCACAATGTTGTACCCGCCCACAATCACCACATCGCGCCCGGGTTTGGTGTGCGTTTTAACAGGATAATCCCGTACGGTATCTCCTGCGGTGTTGGTAATCCAGCAATGGGTCAAATAGGCACCGGGATGCAAAGAGTCGTACTGCATATTGTACCCTTCCAGATAGTAATAAAGCACCGGTAAGTTAACACTGTAGGTTAGCGTGGGATTGGGAATGACCAGAAAAGAATTTTTGGTGAATTCATTATTCTCCTGGCTGCGGGAGAGGCGGATACTCAATTGCAAATCACTAATCTGTAAGGAATCGCCCCGGTAATCCCGAGCCACCACCTCCATCTGGAATTCTCCCCACCGCTGGGAATTCAAATCCCGCAGCACCGCACGGAGCGTGTATTTGCCGGGCGGCACACCGAAGGTAATCTGGTTCATAAACTGGCGGTTGGGCTGGATATCGGTCGAGTCGCTAATCTCGCTGTAACGTTTTATGGCATCGCGGGCAAACACCGAATCGCCCCGGGAAATTTCTACCAGAATCAAATACTCTCCGCGATATTTGCCATTTTCGGCAGGATGGTAGCTCAAATTATTCTGGTAAAAGGTCAGGTACACTTCCAGATAGGTTTGTCCTTCCTTTCCGCGAAACGAAGCATAATCGGCAGTTAATGGTAAAAAGGTGGTCTGGGCGGGTAAAATAACGGCCAGGAACAACAACCAGAAAACAAAGAGAAATTTCATGTAATGAACCTGTTTTAATTCCGTTTGCAAAACGAGCAGCTCTCAAGAAAGTTCCCAAATCCGGTGCTGGAATGGTACATAAAAAATACAGGGGACGCCGAAGCATCCCCTGCGGAGTTGGGAGGGAGGTTTTTAACCCTTTCGGGTTGTCAATAAATTAATATATTGAAATACGTTTGTCAAGACTTTTTTTAAGAAACTTTGTAATTGATAAACACTTCATCATAAACTCTTTGTCACACCATAATTCAGGTTGTATTTCCCTTTATTTGTTTTCCCCCTCTGGCGGAGGAGGTGCCTGTACCGTGATGGTAACCGTCTTCTCGTCGCTGGCACCATGGCTGTCTTCCACGCGGAAGGTCACCTGAAAACTTCCACTTTGCTCCGGCGAGGGAGTCCATTCAAACTGCCCGTTGTTAAAACTGGCATTCGCCGGTAATCCACTGGCTGTAATGTTGAGATTTCCCTCATCTTCTTTATCAGGATCGCTGGCCGAAACGGTAAAGCGGATGGTTTCGCCACTCTTTCCGGTCTGATCTCCGGGAACGTTCAGCACCGGTGGGCGATTGACGTTTTCGACATGTACTGCGATCGTTTCTTCAGCCCGTGCACCCTGGGGATCCGTAACTACATAGGTAATGGTGTAATCCCCTGCCTGGTCGTAGCCGGGCGTCCATTGAATCGTATTTGAAGCGGCATCGAAGGTAGCACCTTCTGGCAGTTGTCCTACACTAACATTCAGTTGCCCCTGGTCTTCTTTATCGGGATCGGAAAATTTTAACAGGATTGCCAGTGGTTCGTTCTCCCGCCCGGTAACCGAGCCGGAAGTTTCCGCTACCGGAGGCCGATTGACGTGATTCACCGTAATGGTGGTACTCTGGCTGTCTGCCAGTTCCCCATCCGAGACAACAAACGTAATGGAGTAACTACCGGATTGCTCGTAGTTGGGCGTCCAGCGGAACAGGCCGGTTTGCACATCCAGCTCAGCCCCTTCGGGTAACGGGTTGGCGGTGTAATGAAGTTTACCGGCATCCTCGGCATCCGGATCGCTCCCTTTTAACTGATATTCCAGCAACTGGTTTTCGTCCACCGTGAGCGGGGGTACAGCTTCCAGAACCGGTGGTCGATTCACATTATTCACCGTGATGGTGATGCTCTTCTGATCCGAAAGTCCCTGAGGATCGGTCACTTTAAACACAACGCCGGAATAGGTTCCCGCCTGCTCGTAGGTGGGCTTCCAGCTAAATTTCAGAGAATCGGGATTAAACCGGGCACCTTCTGGCAGATTTTCTGCGGAGAAGACAATTTTACCCGAATCTTCCACATCGGGGTCGGAGCCGCTGATGGTAAACCTGAGCCATTCGTTCTCGTTCACCGTCTGATCGGCGATGGGATCCAGCACCGGAGGCCGGTTCACATGATTCACGGTAATGGTAAAGGTGGTTGAATCGCTAAAAGCACCGGCTTTCATAATCGCTACAATTCCGGGATACACGCCGGATTGATCATAATTAGGCGTCCAGGTAAACAGGGCGGTCTGGGGATCGAAGGTCGCACCCGGCGGCAAATTCTTCATGGAAAACTCAATCTTATCCTGGTCTTCCTTATCCGGTTCCGTCCCTTTAACCTGAATGGTCAACGTCTGCCCCTCATCCACCGTCTGGTCGGTGATGGGCTCAATAACCGGTGGGCGATCGACATGCTCCACGGTGATGGTTACCGGCTCACGGTCTGCTCCGCCCATGCCATCTCGCACTACAAAATCGACCACATAAACACCCGACTGGTCGAAAGTGGGCTTCCAGCGAAACACCCGCCGGGTGGAATCGAACGTGGCGCCTTCGGGCAGATTTTCGGCATGATAGGTTAATTTCCCCACATCTTCGGAATCCGGATCACTGGCTTCCGGAATCTGAATGACCAGCAAAGAATCTTCCTTGATGGTCACATTCGAAAGCTGCGGAAGATCGGGCAGGCGATTGACATGCTGCACGGTAATGGTGACCGTATCAGCCACACTGAGGCGGGAGGCTGTCTGTTCCGTCACCCGGAAAATAATTCCGCCATACACACCGGATTGTTCGTAAGTAGGCGTCCAGCTAAAGATACCGGTGCTATCGTTAAACTGACTCCCGGGAGGTAAATTCTGAGCCGAATAAACAATGGGATCCCCATCGGGGTCGTACGCTTTCAGCTGAATCACCAGAGGCTGATTCTCATCAATGGTGACATCGTTGATGGGTTCCAGCACCGGCTGGTTGTTATGCCGGAGAATTTCCGTGCCCGTATTGGTGGTTAAATACACATACACATCTTTTTTGAAGACACAATAGGATTCACTTTCGGGAATGTACTCCCCTTCCAGAAAGGGATGGGCAAGATCGGAAATATTAACAATTTGCAGTCCCAGTTCCCAATTGACAATGTAAGCATAATTCCCCGAAAGGAAGATATGCCGGGCAAATCCTTTACTTTTAAACCGGGAAATTTTCTGAGGTAAAGAGGGCTGACTAATATCCAGAATCAGCATACCTCCCGGTCCTTCGGC
>JALWDQ010000426.1:0-12286 GCA_027039625.1 Calditrichia bacterium
CCAATTTGTAGTATGGTCCTTTAGTTCCCCGAGCTAAAAGCTCGGGGCTATATTTTACCTTGAATATCAATGAATAAATATTCTATTGATACTGCATTTTCACACAGCCTCTTCCATTTGTGGGAAAAAGGATTCCCCACCAAAACATCCCCGTCCCGGAGGGGACGGGATGATATTTCACAAAATAAACCGTAGTAAATCCACGCAAGCGATAGAAAGAAAATGTAGATATAGAAATAGCAGAAAAAGGAGTACACAGGCAGGATATTTCGGATAGGCAGCATCCTAACGGACAGATAGCCTGGAGCGAAGCCCCAGGGAAAAAGTTGTTGCTGAAAACAGGGAAGGATTAATAGGCGTTTTCCCCCTTCACAATGGCGACGAAGGTCAGGAGAATGATTTTTATGTCGAACCAGAGGGACCAATTTTCGATGTAATACACATCGTAACGGGTGCGTTCTTCGATGGGAGATTGACCCCGCAAGCCATTCACCTGTGCCCAGCCGGTCATTCCGCTGCGCACGCGGTGGCGCTCGGCATATTTGGGAATGTGCCGCTGGAACTGCTCCACAAATACCTTTCGTTCCGGTCGCGGTCCTACCAAACTCATCTCCCCTTTTAATACATTAATGAGCTGGGGAAGCTCATCCAGGCTGGTGCGGCGCAGGAAACGGCCAATGGGAGTAACCCGGGGATCGTTTTTCTGTGCCCACACGGGACCGGTGTGTTTTTCGGCATCCACCACCATGGAGCGAAATTTAAGCATGGTGAATTCGCGGCCATCCAGCCCCACCCGCTGCTGGCGGTAAAAAACGGGGCCGGGAGAGGTGAGCTTGATGATTAACGCAATGAGCAAAAAGAGGGGGGCCAGCACAATGAGAGCCGCAGCCGAAACCAGCAGATCGAAGGAACGTTTCAGGAATCCCTGCCAGCCGGAAAACGGCTCGCTCTTCAGTTGCAACAGAGGAAGCCCACCGATTTCCAGAGTGCGGGGACGGGAGGTCATCATGTCCAGCACATCCGGAACATAAAACAACTCCACATTGCGGCCTTCGGTTGCCTGCAATATGGAAAGTACCTGCTGATGCTCCCGGGCATCGAAGACCAGCAGGAGGGCATCGGGATGCATCTTCTCCACCACCGCTGCTACTTCTCCGGGAGTTCCCAGATAGGGCAAAGGGAGCTCTGACACGGAATGTTCGCTCAAATAGCCCTGGAACTGGAATCCGGCCGGACTTGCCCCGTGCAAGTGACCTGCTCCGTGCAAGCGGTTTGCTCCGTGAAAGCGGTTTGCCCCACGCAAGTGGTTTGCTTGGTGCAAGCGGGAAAAAATACCCGGAAGTTGAGATGGAGTACCCACCAGGACAACCCGCCGCATTCCGTAACCGCGTTTCATAAAATGGCGCCGAAGGCGGTGAAAAAAGTACCGGGAAATTAACAGAAATAAATTGGTATTCAGGTACACCAGCAACATGGTTAAACGGGAGTAGGAAAATCCCCGATACAGGAAGGCGCCGCTCATGGCAAACAAAATACCCAGAAAGCAAGTTTTAAATACCACCGTAATATCCTGGGAAAAGGTAGAAAAATAGCGGCTGCGGTAAGAGCGAAATACACTGAAAATAGTGATGTAAATTGCCAGAAGAATGAGAGAGGCGGTGAGGTAGCCGGAGAAAGGTGGATATCCTTTGGTGACCGGAAAAATGCGGGTAAGCGGAGAGTAAAAGCGCAGGTAAAAGGAGAACAGAAAGGCGGCTTCGATGGCCAGGGCATCGCTAAGCATTTTGAGCGCCGGGATGAGCAGGTTGCGTTTGTAGATGTTTTTCTGACTCATTTTTGCTCCTGTGCCTGGAACTCCCGCCATTTTCGTTCCACAAAATCCTGATATGCCTGCTGGAAGCGCTCCCGGGAGAATTGCTCGGCATGGCGGCGAATAAATGCCGCATCCCAGGGGACGGACTCGCTTTCCCGAACCGCCTGAATAAGCGCTTCCACCGTTTGCTGGTAGAAAAATAACCCGGTTCCCTTTCCTTCGGTTCCCTGCACCGATAGTACCGTTTCCCGCGCTCCGCCTCGCCCAAAAGCAATCACCGGTTTTCCGCAGGCCATGGCTTCCACCGGTACTATACCAAAATCTTCCTCTCCCGGGAAAATTAACGCTTTACAACCGCCGTAGTATTCCTGCAGTTTCTCGGGACTCTGCCAGTCCACAAATTCAATGGTGGAACCAGCCATTTTTTGCAGCCGCGGCAATTCCGGTCCCCTGCCCACCACCACCAGACGATATTTCAGGCGATTAAATGCCAGAATGGCTAAATCCACTTTTTTGTACGGCACCAGAGCGGAAACGATGAGGTAGTACCCCTGATGGGTGGACACCGGCCGGAATTGATGTACATCAACCGGTGGATGCACAACCGTGGCGTTCCGTCCGTAATAGCGTTTAATGCGCCGCGCCACATGACCCGAGTTCGCCAGGAACCAATCCACCCGATTGCTGCTGGTAACATCCCATATCCGCAGGTAGTTGGCAAAGAGAGGAATGAGTTTACCACTCAGCCAACCGGTTTGTCCCGGCCCGAAATATTCCGGGTACATGTCCCACACATAGCGCATGGGCGTGTGCAGGTAGGCAATGTGCAGGGCATGTGGCGGGGTGATGACCCCTTTGGCGACGCAGTGGGAGGTGGAAAGAATCAGGTCATACGCTTTCAGGTCGAACAGCTCGATGGCGGTGGGAAAAAGCGGGAGATAGTGTCGGTAGCGGGTGCTTTTGCCCGGCAGTCGGTTAACGAAGGACGTGTGAATTGGATGGGATTCTATCTTTTCGGAAACCGAACCGGGATTGTGAAGCAGGGTAAAGATTTCGCTATCGGGGTAAATATCCAGAATTGCCTCCAGCACCTTTTCGCCGCCGCGCATTCCGGTAAGCCAATCGTGGATAATAGCTATTTTTCGCCTGTTCGCTTCTTGTTGCACTGCCGCTCCCGAGCTTTGCTTTTCAACGAGCCAAATTTACGGAATAAACCGGGTGATGCAACCGGGTTTTCCAAAATAAAATTCCAAATTCCAAATCCCAAGTGACAAATCCCAAATCAAGATTTCCAAATTCCAAAAATCAAATTCCAAATCCCAATATCAAAGACAAAATTCCAAATATCAAAAAATAAAAAAACCGCCACGATCGCAACGAGCGCAACGATATTTTAGAAAATGCTAAAAAAACAATCCCAATTTGAGTAAAGAGTTGCTTCAATTCAGGGTAATTCAGTCCTCATGATGCTAGGCATTCATCCTGTATAAAATAGCACCAGCCCATGTGCACAATTTAATTAATTCATAATTCAAAATTCAAAATTCTCAATTCCATCCGTGTCGCCCTTTCAGGGCTCAAATTTTTGGGGTATTTTCCATTCCCAGGGCTTCGCCCTGGGCTACCCCTGTGTGAGTGCTTCGCACTCCTGACGCTATAATTTTTCATTTTCACCCTTTTTGCATCTTTATTGACTTTAAATCTTGCCAGAAAATTATTTTGTTCCATAGAAACAATTTGTATTAATATACACGATCCCACACAATTCAAAATTCTTAATTCAAAATTCAAAATTCAAAATTCAAAATTACTTCTGTCGTCCTTACAGGACTCAAAAATGGTGGGTGGGATTTCCTTTTCCCATGGCTGAAGGCCATGGGCTAAATTCTGTCGGCCACTCCGTGGCCTCTCACCCTGCCAAGGGATTGTTGCTCTTTTCACAGCAGAAAATTAATCATAATTATCCACCAAACCAGATTAATGTATTTACATCATTCCTAATCTCATTTTTAATTTTACATTTATCATTTTACATTTTTCATTCTTCCCTCTTCATTCCCTTCATCGCTTTTCATGAGGATCATCATCCTATCTGTATATTCTGTGTCTTCTGCGTCTTCTGTGTCCTCTGTGGTTTAACATCCCCTCCATCTTCTGTGGTTGCAAAATTCACAATTTCACCAGTTAGGATTTCCGGCAAATCGCATGAAACATCCGGTTTGCGGAACCGGTTCGGCGGTACGAAGGAAATTTGTCCGGATGACAGTGGGTACATTGGGACGATATTTCCAGATTCCCCGGTACTACCCCCACGTCCAGTAATTGATCCCGGAAAATACGCGCCAGATTCAAATAAAGATGCTCCCCGCGCACCTCGAGGTACTTTTCCGAAAAATAATCGCGGAATTCTTCACCCACCTGATAACAACATTCCCGGATGAACGGCGAGATCGCCACAACCAGATTTTCGGGGCGGCTCTGGTAAATGCGTTGGAGCAGGGAAATGCCCCGGGAGATGATATTTTCCCGGGCGCCGCGCCAGCCCGCATGAAGGTTCGCCACCACACCATGTTCCGGATCGTAAACCATAATCGCGGCGCAGTCGGCGGTGCGGATGACCAGATTCAGTTCCGGAGTATCTGAGACCAATCCATCGGCACCGACGGCTTCCCCGGGGGAGGAAACCACCGCAACTCCGCAGCCGTGCACCTGCTCCGCCAGAACATGCTGCGCTAACTCCGGAACCCGGGCAGCGATGGCGCGAAACAAAGGTTGCCACCGGGAGCCATCCGGAACCAGCTTCCGAAACGCTTCTTCCGCCACCCAATAGGTTGTGGCCCGAACTTCCGGGAAGCGGCGAAAAATGGAGTAGGTGAAGCTGCGCAGCGGCACTTCAGACATACCGATGCTCCTCTTTTTCCGTAGGTTGCCACTGACTCCCGGCGCTGCGGTATCCCTGCAAATCTACGGTAACGTGCCGGTATCCCAGAGATTGGAAATGTTCCACCACCGCCTGGCGCACTTCCTCCTCTAACAGGCGGGGAATTTCGGAAGGCTCCACCTCGATGCGCGCCAGCTTCCCATGATGCCGCACCCGCACAACCCGAAATCCCAGTCCCAACAGAAAATCCTCCGCAGCTTCCACCTGTCGCATTGCCTCGGGAGTCACTTGTGTACCGGTGGGGAATCGCGAAGCCAGGCAGGCCTGTGCTGGCTTGTCCCAGATAGGCAACCCCAGATACCGGGCTAACAGGCGAATTTCGCGCTTGGTCAGTTCCGCCTCTTTGAGAGGACTCACTACCTGCAACTCCTGAATTGCCTGCAATCCCGGGCGATAATCGCTCCCGTCATCTGCATTGGTACCGTCCGCAATATAGCGATAGCCCTCATTCCGGGCATATTCCAGAAATTCTGTGAAAAGCTCCCGTTTGCAGAAGTAACAGCGATTATAGGGATTCCGCCGATAATCCGCCTGCTCGGTTTCGTGAGTGGCAAGCACCACATAGTGCCAGCCATTTTTTTGCGCCAGCTCCGTCGCCTCCCGCAACTCCCGGCGGGGTAAAGAGGGCGAATCCCCAATAATGCCCAGAGCCTCCTCCCCCAGCACCTCACTGGCTACGGCAAGTAACAGAGCAGAATCCACCCCTCCGGAATAAGCAATTGCCAGTCTACCATATCCGGAAAGTAATCTCCGCAACTTGTGGTACTTTTCCTGTAAAATCGGATTCAATTTATTGTAAGACATTTTTTCTCCTATTCATCCGGTAAAACAGTTGCTGGTTTAATGTTGAACAAAAATATTACAAACGACCCAATAGGAAAACAAATGGTTAGAAAAAATAACCCTCTGGAAAAAGACAATGCAACCCCGCCCAAAATCATACTACTCGTCTCAGCGACAGAAAAAGTGCTGATTACCGGGGAAATTTTACAGGATTAAAAACCTGATCGCATGCTCGCATTTTTTTTAGAAATTGGAAGAAAATTCCCTTTATCCCGCCCCAATTTTTGCTTATTTTATTACTAAAAAGAGGGAGTCATGGGATTCAGCACAACTCAATTTCCGGACAGCGAGGTGGTATGTGTGCACATTCCCCCTCAACTAACCTCTGCCAATGCAGATGAATTAATTCGGTTACTGCGGGATTTGGTGGAAAAAGGCACCGTGCGAATCGTGCTGGATATGCAGGAAACCCGACGCGTGGATTCCAGCGGTATTGGTGCCATCGTCTCGCGAATTTCCTATTTACGGAGCCACCAGGGAGATGTGCGCCTGGCTGCCGTTCAGGATTTTGTAAAAAAAGTCCTCCAGATTACCCATCTGGACAAAATCCTGCAAATTTACCCAACCTGTGAAAAAGCCGTCGAAAGTTTTGAGGAAAAGTCATGAGTCAATCCACACCGCAGGTGGATTTTACGAAGTTCCACTATGCCCGTCCCGATTATCACCGCCCTGTGCTTCAGGTTCCAGAAGAGGCACAGGAACGTTTAAAAGAAAAATTGAAATTCCTGTACGGTGCAGAGCGGGTAGAACCGGTGTATCGCGAGCTGGAACGCATCATGCAGGTGTACTACGCCCATAAAACGCCGCTTATGCTGGAATGGGAGAAGCAGTTTCGCCCCGACGAACGTTTCACCGAGCGGGATGCCATCCTCATCACGTATGGAGACCTACTGCGGCGGGAAGGGGAGCTCCCCCTCTTTACCTTGGGAAATCTGGCCCGGGAGCACCTGAAGGGAGTTTTCAACACCATCCATCTGCTTCCCTTTTACCCTTATTCTTCCGATCGCGGTTTTGCGGTAATCGATTTTGAGGAAGTCGATCCCCAGCTGGGTACCTGGGAAGATATTTTAAACATGAAACGCGATTTCAAATTGATGTTCGACGGGGTGTTCAACCATATATCTTCGGAGAGTCGCTGGTTTCAGGAGTTTTTGAACCAGAATCCCGATTACGTGGATTTCTTTTCTGTGTTCGATACCCGCAGCGAGATTTCCGAAGACCATCTCAAACTCATCGTACGTCCCCGCACCAGCGACGTTCTCACCCGTGTGCAGACCCTGCGGGGCCCCAAATTGGTCTGGACGACCTTCTCCCCCGATCAAATTGACCTGAATTTCAAAAATCCGCGGGTTCTTCTGAAGATTGTGGAAATACTGCTCACCTACGTGCGGCGCGGTGCAGACATCATACGCCTGGATGCCGTAACCTACCTGTGGGAAGAATTGGGAACCACCTGTGTGCATCTGGAACAAAGCCATGCCATCATCAAGCTGTTTCGGGATGTGTTGAACGTGGTGGCGCCCCATGTTGCCCTGATTACCGAAACCAATGTGCCCCATCAGGACAACGTGCGGTATTTTTCCAACGGTTACGACGAAGCGCAAATGGTGTACAACTTCGCCCTGCCGCCTCTGGTGCTGCATGCCTTCCATACCGGAGATACGCGCAAGTTAACGGAATGGGCGGCTTCGCTGGAATTTGTTTCTCCCCAGGCCACCTACTTTAATTTTCTGGATTCCCACGACGGAATTGGGGTAATGGCGGTCAAAGACATTTTGAGCGAGGCAGAAATCGAAGCCCTTACCCTGAAGGTAGTGGAAAACGGCGGTTTCATCTCGTACAAGGACAATGGAGATGGCACGATCAGTCCCTACGAATTAAATGTCACCTGGTGGAATGCGCTGAATAACGATCGGGACGAGGAACCGCTGATGACCAAAGTGAACCGCTACCTGGCCTCCCGCGCCATTGCGCTGGTGATGATGGGAGTGCCGGGGGTGTACTTGCACGGTTTGCTGGGTTCCCGGAACGATGCGGAAGCCGTGCTGGAAGAGGAACATCCCCGCAGCATCAATCGGCGCAATATTAAAATGAAGGAGCTGGAACAGCTGTTTCAGGATGAGAATTCCTGTACCAGTCAGGTGACCCGGCGGCTGGTGGAAATGATTCGCACGCGCATCGCAGAACGCGCCTTCCACCCCAACTCGCCGCAGCAGATTTTATCGGTAAATTCCACCACTTTTACCGTTTTGCGCACGGTTCCGGAAACGGGAGAGCAAATCCTGGCTATCACCAATGTGACCAACCGGAAGCAACGCTGGGAGCTCGCCATCGCCGAAGCAGGCCTTCGCCACACCCGCTGGCACGATCTGTTGAGCGAGCATTCTTACCGGGTAGAAAACGGGAAATTGCAACTGGAACTGGCACCTTACCAGGTGGTGTGGTTGAAAAATCGTTAAACAAAGACGCTTCCCTTCCCCCGGCGCTTTTCTTACCGCCTCATCAAGTTTGAATTACCCCGGGATTAAAGCGAGGAATATCAGGATTATGCTCCGCCATGCGAATTCCCGTAGAAACAATGCGGCGAATTTCCGTGGGCGGTACAATACCATCCACCCAGAGGCGGGCTGCGGCATACAGTGGATGCATCTGTTCGGCGTAGCGTTTTTTGATGTCATCCAGTAAGCGGTTTTTCTCCTCTTCGGTAATTTCCTTCCCTTGCTTCTTCAGTTGCGAAATGCGAATGGAAAGTAAGGTCTGGCTGGCTTGATAGCCGCCCATCACCGCAATGTTGGCGGTGGGAAGCGCAAAAATAAGCCGCGGATCGTAAGCCTTCCCGCACATGGCGTAGTTGCCCGCGCCGAAGCTATTCCCCACAATAAAGGTGAATTTAGGCACCACCGAATTGGCTACGGCATTCACCAGTTTCGCCCCATCTTTCAGGATACCGCCGTGTTCGGCTTTCTTCCCCACCATGAAGCCGGTGACATCCTGGAGGAAGACCAGCGGAATGCGCTTCTGGTTACAATTCATAATGAACCGCGCCGCTTTGTCTGCGCTATCGGAGTAGATGACGCCGCCGATTTGCATTTCTCCCCTGCGGCTTTTAACCACCAGCCGCTGGTTGGCTACAATGCCTACTGCGTAACCGTCGATGCGCCCGTACCCGGTAATGATGGTTTTTCCGTACCCGGCTTTGTATTCGTCCAGTTCGCTGTTATCCAGAATGCGCGCCAGCACCTGATACATATCGTAGGGACGACTGCGATCCTGGGGGATGATGCCGTAAATCTCTTCCGGATCGAAGGCCGGGGGTGCCGGTTCTTTGCGGTCGAACACCTGTTTGGGGAAATGGCCAAATTTTTCGAAGAGGTTGCGAATCAACTTCAGGGCTTCTTCTTCGTTGGGAACCCGGTAATCGGTGACGCCGCTAATTTCGCTGTGCACAATCGCGCCGCCCAGCTCCTGGTTGTCCACCTCCTCCCCAATGGCGGCTTTCACCAGATGAGCACCAGCCAGAAAAACCGTGCCATTCCCTTCCACAATCAGGGCTTCGTCACTCATGATGGGCAGGTACGCCCCACCCGCCACGCAATTGCCCAGAATAGCGGCAATTTGCGGGATGCCCATGGAGGACATGATGGCGTTATTGCGGAAAATCCGGCCAAAATGCTCTTTGTCCGGGAAGAGGTCTTCCTGCAGAGGTAAAAAGATGCCTGCCGAATCCACCAGATAAACGATGGGCAGGCGATTTTCCATGGAAATTTCCTGGGCACGTAAATTTTTCTTGCAGGTCATGGGGAACCAGGCACCGGCTTTGACGGTGGGATCGTTCACCACAATTACCGTATCCCGCCCGTGGATTTTGCCGATACCGAACACCGTCCCGGCAGAAGGGGCTCCGCCGTACTCCCTGTATATGCCGTAAGCGGCATATTTCCCGATTTCCAGGAAGTAGGAATCCGGATCAATCAGCCGTCGAATCCGCTCGCGTACCGGGAATTTCCCCTGCTTCAGAATTTTTTGCAGATACTTCTCTCCGCCCCCTTTTTCCACTTCGGCATCTGCCTGACGCAACTCTTCTATGAGGCTCTGATAGTTCTCTACATTTTTCTGGAATTGACTATCTTTTTGAATTTCCGATCCGATTCGTGCCATACTGCTCTCCTTTTTGGTGAAGGAACAGATTTCACAATGGCCCCGGTGCTGGATATTCAGCTTCTCCGGTAACGTGCCAGATGCTTCTATTTACACGGTATGAGCCTGTTTCAGAATATCCCGGGCAATCACCAGGCGCAGGATTTCGGAGGTGCCTTCGCCGATGGTGCCCAATTTGGCGTCCCGGTAAAATTTTTCCACAGGATACTCTTTAATGAACCCGTACCCGCCGTAAATTTGCACCGCTTCGTTGGCGGTGCGTACCGCCACTTCGCTGGCGTACAGCTTTGCCATGGCGGACTCCAGATTGACGTTCAGTCCGTTGTCTTTCATCCAGGCGGCGCGCATAATGAGCAACCGGGCTGCGTCAATTTCGGTTGCCATGTCCGCCAGCTTAAATTTGGTGGCCTGAAAATCGGCAATCCTGCGACCGAAGGCTTCCCGCTCCTGGGAATAGCGCAACGCATGTTCGTATGCCCCCCGGGCGATGCCCACACACATGGCACCGATGCTTATCCGACCGCCATCCAGTGTGGCCATGGCCTGATGGAAACCTTCCCCCTCCTCCCCCAGGATGTTTTCGGCGGGAATCTCACAATCCTCAAAAAACAGCTCCGCCGTGTCGCTGGCCCGCATCCCCAGTTTGTTCAAATTCTTGCTGATTTTGAAGCCCGGTGTTCCCTTCTCCACCACAAAGGCGGAAATTCCCCGGGTGCCCTTCTCCGGATTGGTTCGTGCCATCACCACCGTGTAATCCGAATAATTGGGATTGGTAATAAAGGTTTTGGAACCGTTCAACACCCATTTGTCTCCTTTTCGCACCGCGGTGGTTTTTAGGGCTTTGGCATCGCTCCCGCAGCCGGGTTCGGTTAAAGCCCAGGCTGCCAGACTCTCTCCGGAGGTCAGCCGCGGCAGGTACTTTCGTTTTTGTTCCTCGGAACCAAAATTGTAAATGTGAAACGTTCCCAGCGAATTGTGCGCAGCCACAATCAACCCGATGGAGGGATCCACCGCGGACAGTTCTTCCACAATCAGCGCGTACTCCAGGTATCCCATCCCGGCGCCTCCATACTCTTCGGGATAAATGATGCCCAACAAACCCAGCTCCCCTAACTTCCGGATAATTTCCACCGGAAACTGCTTCTTCTCGTCGTACTCCATAATGTGGGGTTCAATCTCTTTTTTGGCGAAATCTCGCACCATTTGTTGAATGGCAATTTGCTCGTCGGTAAGTCGGAAATCCATGCCTTTCTCCTTTCCCTGTTGATTATCCCGGATAGCTCACAGTTGCGTCCGAAAATCCCCGCTAAAAATTTCGGGATATTTCCGGAGGGTTCAAAAAAATCTGCCCGGATTTATGAAAAGTTGCTTTTCAAAATACAAAAGTTTTTAAGAATGAACCACTGAAAATATGGAAAATTCCCATCCCATCCCGAGGTCAATCGGCAAAATCCTTGCGGAGCATGAAGCGCAAGTTCAGCCACAGGTAAAACAGAATTTGCAGCAGCGCCACCCCAAGAAACACCACCCGCCACAGGGGGAATTTCAAAGAAACTGCGCTAAAGATAATTTCCAGAAAAGGGGGAAGCGCCAGGGTGATGAAAACATAGGCCTCCTGCCAGCTCTCCGGCGGAAATAACGCCACTTTGTTCAGAATGCTGCCAAAAACCACCAGCAAGAGTAAAAGCCAGGCAATAAACGGGCGAAAGGTAAAAGAGAGACCCAGCAGGGAAGTGGAAAGTACCAGCAGTAACAGAATAAAAATTAAACGCACGGGAAGAAGGAGGAAATATTCCGATTCCCAGAAACGGATACCGTAAACCATGCTGAACAAAGCGACCCAGAAAAAATCGATGAGGACAATGAGAACTATTTTGGCCAGAAAGAAGCGAATCCGCCCCAGGGGACGCACCAGGGCAAAATTGCGGTCGTTGCCTCTTTCCAGGTAAAACAGGGTGGGAGCCGTTACCAGATTGAGCAGGAGCGCCAGTACCCCAAAAACCGTCCAGATCTGATCCTCCGGACTCTCTCCGTACAGAAATCCCCAGAAAAAAATGTGAAAGATAACCAGAAAAATGATTTCCCGTAAATACCGATGGCTGCGCCAGTAGTTGCGAAAGAAAAACTGCAGATATGGCTTCAGGTTGCTTGCCCCTTTCAGAATTAACCTTAGCAAGAATGCTCCTGTTCTGTTTACCTTTTTCCCTGATAGAAAATAGTGGATTGCTCGTGAAAAGTCAAACTGCCGTTGGGAAAAACAGGGAACTGAGGGAATTAAGAATTTTGAATTGATTTTTGCAACCACGAATCACACGAATGAACACGAATAAAAAATAACGATATTGGGGCTTGTTATTTGGAATTTTTTCTTTTGTGTCTTCCTGGCCTGCATGTGAGACAAAAGAAAAAAGGAAAGAGAGAACACCATTGAGCATTAAATTTGAATAATAATCAAAAAACTGCGGGCTGGCAGGATCCGAGGCCACGGAGTGGCCGACAGAATTTAGCCCATGGCCTTCAGCCATGGAAAT
>JALWDQ010000427.1:0-1232 GCA_027039625.1 Calditrichia bacterium
ATCGAGCGAGCCAATAAAATTTTACTGCCTTCCTTGTTGGTGCTGCTTATAATTGGAGTGGTACGCGCTCTTACCCTTCCGGGAGCTGCCACAGGTTTAAATTATTTTTTTGGGATTCGCACGGAATATTTGTTCAATTACCAGGTGTGGCTAGAGGGGTTGACCCAGAGCGCCTGGTCTACCGGTGCCGGATGGGGGCTTATTCTGACTTACGCCGTGTACATGCGCGAACGGGAAGACATTGTGCTGAACTCCTTCATTACCGGATTTGGAAACAACTCGGCTTCGCTTATTGCCGGTCTGGCTATTATTCCTGCAATTTTCTCCCTGGCACCCAGCGTGACCCAGGCAGAAAAAGCTTTGCAGGCCGGAAACGATGGCTTGAGCTTCATCGTCATTCCCCAGTTGTTTAATAAACTTCCGGCAGCACCTTTTTTTACCTCGGTATTCTTTCTGGCACTCTTTTTTGCGGCACTCAGTTCTTTAATTTCCATGCTGGAATTAAGTACCCGCATTTTTATGGATTTCGGGTTACCCCGGCACAAAGCACTTCCTCTGGTCAGCCTTTTAACTGCCGTTCTGGGTGCTCCCTCTGCTCTAAGCATCCATATCTTTCGCAATCAGGATTGGGCCTGGGGATTGGGTCTTATTTTGAGCGGATTTTTCTTCGCCATACTTGTGCTGCGCTACGGGGTGGAGAAATTTCGCCGCGAACTGGTCAACCGGGTACCGGGCGATATGACCGCCGGATTCTGGTTTACCTACCTGTTTCGATTCGTGGTACCGGTGGAAGCGATATTGCTCCTGGTGTGGTGGCTGTACCGGTCGGTCGGCTGGAATCCCCGGGGATGGTACAATCCCCTGGGAAGCGAAACGCTGGGAACCTGCCTCTTCCAGTGGGGAGTGGCCATTTTCATTTTCCTCCTTTTGAACGGAGCAATCTATCAACGCTTACACAACCGGCGAGGCACACCATGAACATTGACGCTCTGATTTTCATGATTTTAATTCTTGGTACAGTATGGGGCGGATTGGCATACCTTCTGATCCGCGCCATGAAATCCGAAAAACAAAAAGCTCATAGTTCGGAGCTTTAAACTCCCGAGGCCACCCATGGTTACTGCAGCCAGAACACAATCGCGAAAATTATACTACAACCAGGCAGTAGAGGAATTTCGCCAGAAACGTTTCGACCCGGCATACCTTATTTACGGAGAAGAAATCCTTCTCAC
>JALWDQ010000428.1:0-6287 GCA_027039625.1 Calditrichia bacterium
TATACTTCATGCCAATCTGGTGCAAAAGGAAGGCCATTGGGAAGTACTGGATGTGCAATATATTTATCCAAATCTGGCGAAACGGTTCTTATTTAATATTGTTTAAAAGTTCGCAAAATTTTTCTTGCATTTTTTAGGGAACCAGTTTAAATTATGTGCGGCAATGGGGCTCTCTCCTCAGAGAAACCTCCCTCCCAAATTAAAAAAATTTAATTTGGCCCCATTGCCAACGAAAGGGCATCGGCAGATGCCCTTTTGCTTTATTAAAATCATCTTTCCCAAAACTACACCAACTCAATTATATGGATGTTTTTTTCTTAACCGGAAAGACTCCCTTAAAGCCCCCTCCCCTTCTGGTAAGAGGCAAACAACAATAACTAATCAGTTTTATGGGAGGAATCGCTTACCGAATGGGTAACAACCTTTTTATTTTAGATACACAATTTTTCTCACATCGCGGAAATGACCTCCAATAACGATCTGGCAGAAGTAAACCCCAGAACCCAGGCGGGAAAAATCCAGTGTGAGATTGTGAGACCCGGTGGATGTTACCGATTTCTTCACCGAATGCACAAAACGTCCGGTGACATCGAAAATGTTTATGGTTACCGGGGCTGGCTTCTCAATAGTAAAAAACACGTTGGTGCGCTGATTGAAGGGATTGGGAAAAATCTGCCAGCGGTATTCGGGTACCTGTACCTCACCATGGGGCAGCCCGGCCGGATTCACTTCCACCTTCAATCCGCTTAACACCGGTTTACCTGTGTGCGGTTTGAAATACAGCTCCAGAATGCCATCCGTCACTTCCACATCCGGCAAAACCACTTCATAGGCGGCGTTGGCTCCCACGGCTGCGTAAATATCCACGTTACTCTGTTGTAATTCACTCTCTGCATAAATATCGAAGACGCGTAATCCCGCAGAGCTGTATTCCGTCTCGGCAAACATCAGTGTCACCCGGTAGTGACCATCCGGAACGCGCACTTCGTAGAAGGTAATTCCCCGCACTTCGCTCTGGTAAAGTTTCGGTTCGCTGGTTCCGCTCACGATCAGGTTGGTATCCGTGACCACTGTTCCACCCACCCGGCCGTATCCCAGGGAATCGTACCAGAGATGGTCGGCCTGATACCCGTTCCACATTTCCCCACCCACATTCACACTTAGGGGCAGTATGGGAGACGTTTGCACCACCGTGTGTTCCAATCCCATCACGTTTGGTGGCTGGGTCAGGTCAGCAATCCCGCTAACAATCAGATTGTAATGAGTGGTTAAATCCAGGCTATCTACACGTAATTCCACGGTACGCTGATCAGTTCGTAAAACCGCCTGATTGATGGTTACCCCCGGGATAATGTAATTAGCAGGATCCTGGGCCGTGGTGGGATCCACCGGTTCCGAGAAATAAACCCGGATTTCCCCGGGAAAAGAGTGTGCCCACACCACATAAGGTGGATCCACATCCTGATCCACAATGGGATTTCCGTTGTACCCGATGTTTTGCGGTGTAGTGAGGCACAGAATCATGTAACCGTCCTGAAATACCACATTATCCGGGATGAAGTTGCTGTTGTTTCCGTTCCAGGTATGGGTGGCTTTGTCCCAGCGCGATGTGTTCCAGTAATCGAAATCATCTGCCCAGAGCAGGGTGAAATTGTCTCCCGTTCCGGGTGTGTAAGTGTAGCATTTCACCCAGTCGTAATAAGCGAACACGGGTAGGATGCCGGGATCCAGCACACCTACCCAGCCGGGATAATCCGGCGGCCAGATATTCATCATTATTTTTTGCGGATGAACAATCTGTTGAATATGGGTACCGTATTGCCGGTAAATCTCGAATCCATCTACCCACCATGCCACGTAATCGGGAGTCCAATCGATGGTGTAAACATGAAACGCCTGGTGGGGATTATATTTCAGAATCTTAGATTTGACGTGATTTACCTGTCCGGGAGAAATGACATTGAACTGAATCTGGTTGTTGTAGCGTCCCAGAATTTCGATATCGATTTCATTCCACTCGGCGGGCAGGTTCCAGCTATCATGGAAAGTGAAGAAGGAAGAGAGCAAACCGCTTCCGGCTGCCGATTTCATCCGCACTTCGAACCGCCCATACTGGAAGGTGGATCTGGTGCGCAGCTCCGCACCTCTGTAAGGCTTGGTTTGTGCCCCCAGGAAAGCCGCTAAAGCTAACACACAGAGCAGAATCAATTTTTTCATGGTAATATCTCCGGTCATGGCTTTTTTAGTGGGTTTTCATCCTTCTATTTCATTCCCAATTCCTTGAGCATGCGATGGAAATTGGGCGGAGCCAGCCCCAGTTTGCGGGCGGCTTCGGCGTCGGACTCGCTGTGTTCCCGAACAAATTGAAAATATTTCCTGCGTAACTCCCGTTCCATCTCCCGCCACGGTAGAATATTCCTGGCATCCCATTGAAGGATGTTATCCGTAGAAATCTGGGTTTGCGAAGGAATTGCACTACCCAGAGCCACCCGGACATCTTCTTCGCTCAACAACCGACTTCCGGTAAACAGGAGACGCTGTACCACATTTTCCAATTCGCGTACATTTCCCGGCCAGGGATGTTCCCGGAGCAGTTGCAGCGCCCCTTCCGTGATTTGCGGCTTTTCCCGACTCATCTGGTTGCTGAATTTTTCCAGGAAATGTTCTACCAGCAGCGGGATGTCCTCTGGCCGCTCCTGCAGGGATGGTACATGAATCGTAAACACGTTGAGGCGGTAAAAGAGATCTTCGCGAAAGGAACCGTTTTGTACCGCCTCTCGTAAATTCCGATTCGATGCCGCAATGACCCGCACATCCACTTTCAGCTTTTCGGTGCGTCCAATTTTGTCAATTTCCCCTTCCTGTAAAAAGCGTAACATCTTCGCCTGCGCCGAGAATGGGAGATCTGCTATTTCGTCCAGAAAAGCTGTGCCACGGTGGGCAACCTCCAGCAGTCCCGGTTTCCCGGCATGTGCCCCGGTGAAGGCGCCTTTCTCGAACCCGAACAGCTCGCTTTCCACCAATTCCGATGGCAATCCGCCACAATTAATGGCAATAAACCGCTCGAAGCGCCGCTGGCTTTGGTAATGAATATTCGCCGCCACCAATTCCTTGCCGGTGCCAGAAGCCCCCTGAATCAGCACAGTGGAATCCGTCTCCGCCGCCTTTTGAATCAGTTCACGCAGTTTGCGAATGGGTTCTGAGTCCCCCACAATTTTTTTCTCTCGCAAAATATCCCGTACATTCTCATTCATCTTTTTGTGGGTGCGCAATTTCTCCTTTTCCAATTGCTTTTTTTCGTAAGCGTTAAAGATGGTCAAAATGAAATCGGTTGGCTGGTAGATGTACTCTTCGATATCTCCGGGATATTTGGTGCAGTACCACATAGCACCAGCTTCAATCAGGCGATTGGCAAACTCGAAATCGCTGATGTTCACCGTCATTTTGGTGACTACCATAATTTGAATGGTCGGTTCAATTTCCTTCATGGCGCGGATGAGTTTTTCACCGCTCAAACCGCCCGCAATCTGAAAATCCATGATCACCACATCGTAGCGGCGGGGATTTTTCTTTAGCAGCTCCAGTGCCCGGTACCCGTTAGCTACAACATCTTCAATGATGATGCGGTCGGCAAACGGGCGGATGGTGTTCCGGATGCGGCGCACGTCGTACTCTTCATCCTCAATCAAGAGCAAATGTATTTTGCGGTTAATCATCATCTGTGGTCTCCTGCTTCTTTTCCGGCTCAGAAGAACCAGGCTACGCGTAGGTGGCTAATCATTCGTTGTTTTCCTGCTTTCCGTGTGGAATAGTGATTATGAAACGGCATCCGCGGGGCTGGAGGTTCTCTGCGTCCAGCTTCCAGCCACAGCGCTGTGTGGCAATTTCGTAAGCAAGGTAACAGCCATATCCGGAATTGTGCAAACCTTTTTTGGTAGAGACATTTTCCAGGAAGATTTTCTTGACCCCGTTTTCATCTTTCTCCAGCAGCTCGGCTTTAATTCCCCGCCCGTTGTCGGCAATGGTTACAGTACTTGTCCCGCTTTGCGAATCGTACCGGGTACGGATGGTTACGGTGATGTCCTTCTCTCCGGCGTGGTCCAGACTATTCTGAATCAACGGCTCGATGATTTCCCAGATGACGAATTCGTTGATGGCTACGGGTGGCAGCCTGTCGTCCAGATCAAGCTCGAACCGGAAGAAGTGCTTTTTCTCGGAAATACGCATAAAAATATTCTCCACCAGGAAGCGAATTACTTCATTGATATCGGTGCGGAAAATGGGATTGCGGATGGTTTGCAGCGGCAGATCGTACCATTTCATGTCGTAGATCACACGAGAAATGAAATTGGCGTATTTGGTAACCCGGTACTTCACCTGGTCGATATTTTCGGCAGAAAGGGTGGTCAGATCTTCCTTAATGAATCCCATCACCTTTTCGGCTTTGTGGTGAGTGTGGTAGATGCGGCGGGTAAATTGCGCCTCCTTCTGGTGGTGAATCTGTTCCCGCAGATGGTTTTCCCGTTCTTCATACAGTTGTTTCTGGGCGATGTCCCGTTCCTTCACGGTGTAGGAAGAAATGTAGAACATTGCCAGCAACCCCAGCAGGATGAGGGCAGCAAAGATCATGGCAGTTTCGTCGTAACTGGCAATCACTTCCCGGGTAATGAAGGAAAAATTGGGAGTATTGCGCACATACAGGGCACCCACAAATTCTCCCTTGGGAACAAACGGTACAAATACATGGAAGGTGGCACGTCCCTGGCGAATACTGAAAATCTGTTCTTGAGCGCGGATTTTCTGCTTTAATTTCTGGTAAAATTTAACTGCTTCGCTGTGGGGTTCATCCGGTG
This sequence comes from Calditrichia bacterium, assembly GCA_027039625.1. Classification (GTDB taxonomy): domain Bacteria; phylum Calditrichota; class Calditrichia; order RBG-13-44-9; family RBG-13-44-9; genus JALXCH01. The sequence continues at coordinate 4,854 of JALWDQ010000428.1, forward strand.
GTGGCAAGTGGGAAAGATCTTCAAAAAAATAGCGGAATAGCACCCGGCCATTGTCAATCACACGAACGTGTTCGCCTTCGTCAATCAGAATGCAAATGTCTTCTACATTTTGTTGAAGCAGCGGTTGACTCAGGATGTTATTAATTCCCTGAACCACCTTTTGAGCTGTTTCGGGACTGAGATCGGCGCTGGTTCCGGCGGTTTCAAGAAGCATCTCCAGCGAAGTGGCCAGCAGGTTGGCTAACCGCTCGGCAGAATCCTGCTGGTACCAGTCCTGTGTTTTTACCAGAAGATTTTTCAAGGAGGTTTTGTGAACCAGCGATACCAGTATCTGGAAGAAAATGAGTACAATCAGCACCACCAACAGGTGCTTCAGCTCAAAATGGTATTTGCGAAAACGCTGGAAAACCTTCTCGGATGCGTTTTTCATATCGACCGCGAAAAAAGTTGATCATTCACGAAACATTTTCTTTTAAATGAACCCCCTGCTCCTCTATTATCTCCCATGGGGAAGTATTTTGCCTCGCTTCTTCAGATCAGAGTTTCTCCCCTCTGCCCAGAATTCCCGGAACAGATTAAACGAAAAGTCTGCTTTTTAAAAAATTGGACAATTGTTTGATGTTCCGGTAAAACCGCTGCCTTCTTTTCATTTTCTATCTTAAAAACCAATCTTAATTGAATAAAAATAAACGCACCGTTCCATTTGATTCACAAAGGCATCACAGAAAAGACCCATCATTTAATTACGAATTTATTGGAGTTAATAAGATGCGTGGCTTTTTGCAAAGCCTCATCCACCGAAATTTCGCCTTTTATTGCCAGATGCACATAGTAGGAGATGATGTCCGAAATCTTGGTGTAATTTTCCAGAAAGGGACGATGAACGCCGTGTGCCAGCAAACGGCGATAGTAGTTTAAATCCGGGTTAGCTCTCATAAATTTTTCATCCCGGTACACATCCAGATTAACCGGAATATAGCCCCCTTCCCTATAGAGAATCTTTTGAATTTCCGGGCGCAGGCAAAATTTAATGAATTCCACCGCTTCGCGCTTATGGGCGGAGAAGCGCGACACCATGAGGTTCCAACCGCCAAACACCGACACCGGTCTTCCCTCGCGAAAATGGGGCAAAGCGGCAATACCCAGCAGTTTGAATTTACCCGTATCCGATATAACATGGCGGTAATGGCGTGGAAATCCCGGCCAGCCGCGTAGAAAAACAGCATCCCGTTGAAGGGCATCCAGGTAGCACTTAAACTCATCGTAATTCACCACCACCGGAGGTGTAGCGTGGTACCTGTTTACCAAATCCACTAAAAACTGGAGCGCCCTCCGAATGGGCGGTTGAACAAGCTGTACGGTATCACCGACAAACAGACTACCATTCTGGCTTTTTACCAGTTCATAAAAACTGCAAATCAGTCCCTCGTAACT
>JALWDQ010000428.1:6297-12277 GCA_027039625.1 Calditrichia bacterium
CTCATAACTATCCGCGGGGAACAAATAGAAAGGCTGGTTTTTCAAACGAAGCCGATTCTTCAAACGCAGAAATTCTTCCCAGGTAAGCGACGATTTCAATTTTCGCTCAATCTCTTCCCCATCCGGTAATTGACGAATAATGTCCCGGCGGTAATACATCATTCCGATGTCTGTGTACAGCGGTATCGCCAGTAACTGCCGGTTGTAATAACAGGATTTAAGTGGTTCGGCGAGAAGCTGCGCCATTTCCTGCCGGGAAAAATAGAGATTCAGGGGATGGGCCCAGCGGGCAAAGCGTGGTACCCAGATGACATCCACTGCGAAAACGTCGATCAGGTCGCTTTTGCTGCGCAGAGAACGAGCCAGCAACTCTTTCCGCTCGTTGGTGCTGAATTTGGAAAAAGGAAGATTAATGGGAACCACCTCGATTTTTCCCTGATAAGCCCGGTTGAACCGGCGAATCAGTTCTTCGTGAGCAGGGGAAATATTATCGGCAAAATGAATTTGAACCGGTAACTGGCTGGAGGGAGTAAAACGGTCCAGTAAAAAGAAAATAAATGCCACCAGAATTCCACCTGACAGAAGTACGGCAGTAATCAGGAAGAGAGTGCGATTGTAAAAATGCTGTTTCTTTTCAGGCGTCACCAGATAACCATTCTTTAAATACAACCATCAAAATAGCAATTTTTTTGTGGCTTCTCAAGTGGAACACAGGGTCATTTTCGCAACATTTTTTCTACCGAAATTCGGGAAATAATCCAGCATTCAGAACCTAACGAGAGATTTTTTAAATCGAGTGTTTACGACCTCTTGGTGTTTCAAAAAGGGCAATTGCAGCAGCGTGTGGAATTATTGCACCGGAACGAGACGGACAAGAAAGTACCGGAAATCCCGTTGACCGGGTGATTGGTTGTTCCATCCTTATCCCATGAAAAAGCACTGGCTCGGCACTGCTGCAATCCGGTTCCGATAAGGAAAGTACCTCAAAATACAAAACCACTCATCCTCCGGTTTACAATCGATTGCTCATATGGAACGAAAAACACCCACCCGCCCAAAGCTCGGGTGAGTGTTTTTCACGGATATATGAACGTCCTCCTCCATAGTTTGCTCTGCAATTTTAAAAGAAAATCCACCACAGCAATAGCATGGTAAGTATCAGCAAAAGACTCATAATAACATTCAATCGATGCCACCACGGTTTTTCCTGCAGATATTCCCGGTCTGCTCCCGGATCGCCCGCATAGCGGAAGGTGAGCCCCGTAACCTTTTCCCGGGCTGGCTTTTCGGTGAGCAAACTTACTACAAACAGCACACCGGTACACACCAGGAAAAGCAACACGGCAAAGTGCAGGAAATTGACTTCCGCAAACCAGCGCAGGGGAGCCCATTCGATGGGATTTTGCTTATGAATCAGTTCCACAATCAACCGCAGGGCGCCGAAGAAAAGACCGGTTAATAGCGAGGCAATGGCGCCTTTACTGTTGGCACGTGGCCAGAACACACCGAACAAAAATACCGCGGCTATCGGCGGACTGATGTAAGCCTGCACACTTTGCAGGTAAATGTACAACTGGGAGGAAATATATTTAATGAACGGTACCCAGAGAATTCCCAGTACCACCAGCACGGTTGTGGCAAGGCGGCCCACGTACACCAGATGACGCTCGCTGGCATCCGGTTTGAGTTTTTTGTACACATCGATGGTGAACAGAGTGGAACTGCTGTTAAAGCAGGATGCCAGCGAAGACATTAGTGCTGCCAGCAAGCTGGCTACCACGATGCCTTTCAGCCCCACCGGTAACAAACGGGTAACCAGTGCGGGATAGGCCTGATCTCCGGCAATATCGGGATACAGAGCACGGGCAATGATTCCGGGAAAAACCAGAATAAACACCGGTAAAATTTTCAGAAAACCGGCAAAGATGGTGCCGGAGCGGGCGTGGTCAATGTTTTTAGCACTGAGCACCCGTTGCACGATGAACTGATCGGTACACCAGTACCAGATGCCCAGAATGGGCGCCCCGAAAACGATGCCGGTCCAGGGGAAATCGGGGTCGCTCATGGGTTTGAACATGTGGAAAAAATCCGGCGGTACCGCCTGTTTTAATCCGGCGAATCCACCCACTTCGTGCAATCCCAGGAGGGTAAGCACCACCGCCCCACCAATCAGCACAAAGGTCTGGATCAGCTCGGTGTAAATCACCGCTCCCAATCCACCGGCGATGGTGTAAATTCCGGTGGCAATCACCAGCACTATAGCCGAGGTGTACATATCCCAACCGAGCACCTGTTTCAGCAGCAAACCACCGGCAAACAGTGTTACCGATATTTTTGTTAGCACATAAGCCAGGATGGACACGGTGGTGAGGTACCAGCGACTGGCGCTCCCGTAGCGCCGTTCCAGAAACTCCGGCATGGTAAATACTCTGGAACGCAGGTAAAACGGGACGAACACCCAGCCCAGGATCAGCAGGATCAAGCTGGCGAGCCACTCAAAATGCCCCACCGCCATTCCGGTAGCCGCTCCGGAACCCGCCAATCCGATAAAATGCTCGCTGGAAATGTTGGAAGCAAATAACGACGCACCAATGGCAAACCATCCTACATGACGCCCCGCCAGAAAATAATCGGTGGTGGTTTTCTCTTTGCGGGAGAAATAAAAACCAATGGCAAAAATAACCAGAAAATAAAGAGCGATGATTACCAGATCGGTCATAGCGATGTTAAAAATCATCAGGCCTCCTCTGTTTTTGAACCCATGTTTTCTGTTAAATCGGTATCGGTTTAGATGGAATGTTGGGAATAGGGTGAATAGGGTGAATAAGGTATATAGGGTATATAGGGTATATAGGGTATATAGGGTATATAAGGTGTATAGGGTATATAGGGTGGGTAGGGGGAATAAGGTATTTTGTGGTTTCCGCTACGTGTGGTTGTTTAGGGCTTATTTTCAATGTGTTTCCTTCCTCTGTTTTGAATTTCCAATTTATTTCCATTTCTTTATCTTTATTTTAAATGAATTGGCTGCGCCTGCTTTTTTGCTTGAACGATGGAAACTGAATTTAGCGAATCTTCAGGTTCTATTTCACCAGAATTATTTTTTAACGAATCAGTAAAAGTTTCCGGGTTCTTACATAATGTGAACTAATTTTAATTCGGTAAAAGTACACGCCACTGGCCAGATTCCGGGACGGCTTCCAGACGATTTTGTGGGTACCGGCGGGCATGGAGCGCCGAATAAGCGTTTCAATCTTACGACCGGAAACATCAAAAACCGTCAATTCCACCTTTGCCCTTTGCGGCATTTCCCAGCTAATGGTGGTTCGGGGATTAAAGGGATTAGGATAGTTGGGATAGAGATAAAAACGACGGGGAAGAGTCGATTTCCCCTCCTCCAGGGCAGAATACACGGAATTGATAGCTCCGGGTGTTCCGTGGTTAGCGGATGCCGCCCAGCTTTCGGGAAGCGCATTATCCAGGTCAGGATGAATTAATTCCAGAGTGGGGCCATTGCCGTCCGGTGCAGTAGGCCAGGGTGGCGTATCGTCGTAAACCAGAGAATCCACCATCTCCCCCTGTGCATCGAACAAACGAATCAGTTCCCCGGCGCCGCTCAAACCAAAATTCATGTTTCCAAGATAATTGCTCACCGTCGGGAAAAGCACCCGAAAGGCAGCAGTGTCCCGGCACAACACCAGATATTCATCCGGTAACAGAACGGTTCCTGCCGGGAAGACAAACACATGGGCATCATCGGAATCCTTAAACTTCCACCCGCTTAAATTGATGGTTTGACCGCTGTTGTTGTAGAATTCCACCCAGTCTTCCGGATTGAAATCAGGTGCCGAATGGTAATTGATTTCGTTTATAACCACCGTGCCGGTGGAGGTACTGTCCGGAACGAACAGCGCAGTAACCGCGGTATCCGAAACAGGTGTGAACCAGATGGTGGTCGAATCCGGGGGAAACGCTCCCTGCCAGCCGACGAACCGGTAACCCGCCGCCGGAAGTGCAGTGAACCGGATGGGAACGCCTTTAAAGTACTGACCGTTCCAGGGGAATCCTTTCAGGAGCAGTGCATTCAACCGGATGCGACCCGCTCCTGCCGGTTGAACCTGTACGGTAACCTGCACCGAACCGCTCAAATTAAATTTGCTCTGAATGTGTGCACGCATGTATTGTGGACGCAGTGCAGCAAAAGTTCGCAACGCTGTAACATTTTGATTCCAATCCCCCAGAATCCCATGCCAGCGGTCCATATGCCGCGGAATTTCCGGAGCAATTAGAGCCTGAAGGGAATCGATAAACTGCAACACCCGCTGCGGTAAAAAAACCGTATTCATCAAATCCGCAAAGCGATTGATGAAGTCGCGGGTAAACTCGGGACTTTCCAGCATTTTTCGCAGCAGAAATGTGGACCACGGAGGATTGGGCCAGGGCGGGCCATTGGTAGCGGTGGCAAACTCCAGGGTGTTATGGGCATACGCCTGAGGGTCATACAAGCCACATCCGAAATCCAGGTCATAGAAGAACCAGCGCCAGCGGCCGGTTTGTGTACGGGGACGCCAGTACTTTATATTATTCCCGGGCCAATCTGTATTATCAAAATAAATTTCGCAGACCTGGTAAGTAAGAAAATTGTCCACATCCACCAGCTTTTTCACAAACACATAATTGGTGGAATCCGACAGGTTGTGGGTGGAAAGAAAATCCTGCAGCATCTGATAGTGAGCGGCATCGCCTTCAATCACAGAGCCGTCGTATTCCAGAATATCCACATTCCCGGGATCCACTCCATGGTGAGAAGCCAGGTAGTGCTCGTTGAGTTTTTCGCGGATGTTATGAATTCCCCAGTACCTTCCGTTCAAAAACACAATAGCAGGTCGGTAAGCCTGCAGATCGAGATCCAGCGTCTTCACCAGTCGCGTCATCAGGGCATCGCGGAACATGGTGGACTGCCAATCGTTGCCGGAGTTGCGCAGAACAAGGGATTTAAAAGAAGAGATGGGCAGCTCGGGAAAAATGGGAAATTCGATGCGGTTGTACCCATAACGGCCGCGGGCAAAAATAGCCAACGATTTTTGTGGAAACCCGCGACTCCATCCCCCGAAGATTTTCACTCCCCCGTCAATGCTGAAGTCCAGGCTGCCATCCGGCTCAAACAGTTCAATATGAAGAGGCCGTTCCCAGTCCTTCCAGAAGTTAGCACCTAAATAAGGGAAATTAGGGCTGGCGCTGTCTCCCAAAACATAAATTCCAATTTCGTTATCGAAGAAATTGGCGGGATCTGTGGATAAGGAAATAACCGGTAAAATGCTGTTTTCGTTAATGAAAAAAGTACTGGTGGCGGCTTTTCCCGGTAGTTTCCCCGGAATAAAAACCCGGGCACGCACCACTGTGGTGGAATCCACAGTCAATGGAGCAGTGTAGATGGCGGAGGTATCCCGCGGGAGCGAACCATCCAGGGTGTAGCGAATGGTTGCTCCGGGTTCGTTGCTGGAAATTGAAACCTGCACACTACCGGAGTAAAATCCGGCTTCTGGTTGAATTTGTGGCATTTCCGTAATACCGGAAAAGCCCTGGCTGGTATTGCTGCTTTCCGGTGTAGCCCTGGAAAAATAAAACCACACCGGCCAGCCGTCCGGTTGGCGGCCGTATGAAATATCCGCGGGAAGAGAACCGGCGTTCACCTGATCTACCACCACCCCATTGCCATCACTCAAAAATATTTCCTCACCATCGGCATTGATTTTAAAATTGGTGTGCAGGTGCGGTAGAGCAAATTGCAAAAAAGAGGGCATCCCCTGGGGATTGGGTGGTGGTGCCTTCAGACCCAGCGAGAGGAAGGGAATGATGGTCATATCCGATGAAGAAGCGCTCACGTTGTGCACCTGAATAGCAAGCACGTTTTCGCCTGCTTGTAGTAAACTGGCAACGCTGTCGATAGAGAAAGCCTGGGGTAACCCGCCCTGGTACA
>JALWDQ010000429.1:0-3877 GCA_027039625.1 Calditrichia bacterium
CAGGGTAATGGTATCTCCCATGGTAACCACGGTGAGGGTGTCCTGCGTAGGCGGGAATTCAATCACATGCCGCTCAAAGGTGTTCTCATCAATCACCACAATCTTGTTAGTTTCCCCAGCCGCCGGTACCGGAGAGTTCACGAAAGTAACCGGGTCGAAATCACTTTCCTGAAAAAACGGTGCTTCCGGAGGAACGGTGGCCATATCGGCATCATTATCGTTATCGATGCCATCATAGGGGTTTCCCGGGCTTTCCAGAAAGGCATAACCCACCAGACCCACCGGCCCCTTCCAGAAAGGATTGCGGGAATTGTCGTTGGGGTAATCCCCGGTGTAGGTTAAATCTTCATTCACATCAAAGAACGACCAGTCGTCATCGTATTCCTGCGGAGAATCGTCCGAACCGGTAACCCCCACATAGGTTCCCACCAGCATTCCAAACACCATGCGGTGGTACAGTGCTTTTCCTTTATTGGTAATTTCGTACACCCAGAAGATGTTATCCTGCGCCAGAATCTGTTGCCATTGCAAACCGCGCACCTTCACTTCCAGCCCCAGGCCATGCCGCTCGGGATTGGTGGGATCGGGTAGAAAAGAAATGTTGTAAGGATTTTCGTCGGGAACGCTAAATTCGTTATCGGCATTATCGTCCATCACGAAATAGGTTTCCATATCGGCATTGGGGAGTTTCCCGAACAGGCCGTTCCAGGAACCGGGCCAGCCGGGATCGGTAGGGTCATCCATTTTATCCGGCCAGAAGGGAGGCCAGGTGTTTTTGTAAGAACTGATGGCGGGACTGTTCCCCGACTCATTAAAATATCCCCGCTTGGGTTCAAACGCCTGGCGCACGCCGGTATTGGACTCATCGAAACCGCCGCGGGAAGGCCGTGCCACCGGGCAATCGATTACCCAGTAAAAAATGGTATCCCGAACATTCCCGGCGGGAGTGGTGTACTGCCCGTGCACTTCGGCACCCACCAGGGGACTCACATCCCCAATGTAGCCGTTGGTGTCGTAAATCCAGGCACCTCGCGGTCCCTTGTTCGCCGGTTGTCCAATCACGCCCCAGTTGCCAAATACCGTTTTCACCTGATTGCCGTTTAACACCCCACTTCGGCGATAAACAGCACCGCTCTCCTGGGAAAATAACTGCACTCCCAGCCCCAACAATAAAACAACAAGCCCAATCTTTTTCCACATTTCAGAAACCCTCTTCCAGGTATTTACAGCAAATTACCAGATTTTGCTTTTTATTAAAAATCCACCATTACTCCCATCTCAATCCGACGCGGTTCGGAATAATGGGTGGCTACGGTAAACCATTCCTCCAGAGAATTGACATATAGAGGAGGATTCAGCTTTTTAATCCGTTCCAGATCGGTAGTAAATCCCGCTCGTCCCGTATCGTCAAACACTCCCACTTCGTTCAGGCGATCGAAAAGATTCACCACCCGCAGGAATAGAGAGAACTTTTTACTGGCAATGAAGAAATTCTTGTGTAGTCGCATATCCACGCGCCAGGTAGCGGGTTTGGTTTCGCTGTTCTGGCGCAGCACAGAAACATCCTCTGTTTTGCGCGGAGTGTACGGCTGCCCGCTGCCGTACTGCCCGATGAAACTGATTCCCCAGGTTTTCCCATTATAACTGATGGTGCCATTCAGTGTATGGCGCTGATCCCAATTCAGAGGAATGAGATGCACCTCCGGCAAATCGCCGCTGGCATAGGCTTTTTGCGCTGCTTCCGGATCCGAAGCCGTTCCTTTGGCAATCTGGTAGGTGTAATCCAGCGTGTAATTGAATCCCTGGGTGTAACGATTCTTAATGGAAATGATAAAGCCTTTCACAAAACCAAAATCGCTGTTCACCAGTTTACTGTAAGTGGCAGAACCTCCGAAAATTTCGATCTGGTCGGCACGGGTACCGGTGAGGTTGCGAATATCCCGGAAATAGGCGGTAACATCGATGGCCAGATTACTCCCTATTTGCTGCTGCAATCCAATTTCCCCGGAAATGGTTTGCTCGGGTTTCAAATCTGCATTGCCAATAATGCCCTGATTTCCGGTGCCCGAACCCAATTTAAACTGGGGGTTTCGATACAACAGTTCGAAATTGGGAATCTGGAAAAAGTGCCCGTAGGAGAAATGAATCACCCCCGTGGCGGTAATGGGAAAAGAAACTCCCAGCCGGGGGCTGACCTGCGTTTTGTTACTGGCCGGCTTGTACCAGTATTTCATGCGTTCTTCCAGCGTAGTGTAAGGCTCATCGGGATCCTTCACTCCGTTTCCATTCAGGTCGTGATAGCGATGTTCCGGACGTAACGGGTTGTAAATATTGGGATCGGATGGATCGGCCAGCACCACACCATCCGGGCGGAAGTGATCCAGCCGCACTCCCACATTGACAATAATATCCTCAAACTCCATTTTATCCTGTATGTACGCCGAAAATTCTACCGGTTTATGATGATACTGGCTGTGATAAATGGAGCTGATGGGGTAGATGACGGTTTCCATAAAAGGAGGATCTTTCTCCAGATCCAATTCATCCCCACCCGCAGGACGCAGAATAATATCGTCGAAATACACATCGTGCATGCGCAATTCCACACCCGTCTTCATCATGTGCCGCTTGTTTATCTGGCTGGTTAAATCAAATTTTGCCAGCATGGTTTTCGTTTCCCGCTTGAAATGCTGATTATTGGTCCCGCCCGTTTTAAAACTGTACAACATCTGGTTATCATTCACTTTGGGATGCACGTAGTGCGGATCGTGCGGATCCTCGTACACATACTGTTTGAAGGTTTTGGTAAAGTAGGAAAATCCCAGATCGTAGAATGTGCGGTTGTTCAGGGTATGGGTTAATTTCAGGATGTGGGTAAATCCGTCCCGAAATTTGTTGAGATTTCCATCGGGATTTAACTTGTAGTTCCGGTCGTATTCTTCGAAATCCACATTATCGCTAATGAAGTTGTAGGAGAGTTTCATGGTGGGAGCAATGTTGTAAATAAGCTTGCCCTGAAGGTAAATCTTCCGGTTCCAGTTCATGGGGACGTATTTACCATCCCCCTTGCCTTCCGGGTCGCGAAACTGTACGAAATTTCCTGCGCTGTCCAGATAGGAAATATTCCAGGGATTGTACACGCGCTTGCCGAAGAGCCATCCTCCAAAATAAATATAGCGGGCATTTAAATAATAAGAAAGCTTTTGTGGAACAATGTATCCATAAATTCCCCCGCCAAAATTGTAAATATTGGTGGGATTAAAATTCTGGATATTCCAGAAAATGTTATCGTGAGTACTGAAATAATCCCCGGCGTAAACGGTTAAATTGCCGCCGAATTTACGGCTGGGTTCTTTGGTGGTGATGTTGACAATCCCGGACATGGCCTGCCCGTACTCGGCATTAAAGGCACCGCTGATAAACTGCATCTCTTCCACCATGTCTTTATTGACTTCCACCACCTGGCCCCGGTCGTATGCATCGGTTACCGGAATACCGTCGATCCAGTACGCCAGCTCCCCGGCACGCCCCCCACGCACGTGCCCGTCAATGTATCCGGCCTGCAGTTGCAGCGCTTCACTGATTTCGGTGATGGGAAGTGCTTCCATTTGCTCGGAACTTACCGTGGCGGTAGATGCCGTCAGGTCTTTTACCACCAGTTCCCGTTCGGCTACCACCGTGACTGCCTCGCCTAATTCCAGCGTGGTCTCTTCCATTTGAATTGTCACTTCTGTGGTGTGATCCGAACTCACCGATAGATTTTCAATTCGTACCGTATTGTAACCAATATATTGCGCTTCCAGCGTGTAAGTACCCGGAGGAACATTTAAAATAATAAAGGTGCCATCCATATCGCTGCTGGCACCCAAAGTTGTTC
>JALWDQ010000430.1:0-3877 GCA_027039625.1 Calditrichia bacterium
CCAATTCCAATGCTGGAAGGTCAAATTTCTTTCCACAAACACAAATTTATTGGGCGGAAAATGAAAAATACTATTCACCACGTAATTCCCACTATGGTAGCCGTTGGGCAGAGAAAGTTGCCGCAATTCATCCAGATCGAACTTGGGCATAACTGGAGCATGGGCGTACACCAGCGAAGGATAATGCGAAATAAAAAAGAATCCATGGGGCGGCCAGGGATGAGCTACCACCCGGGAAACATTTCCCGTGGTGTAAATCGCGTATCGGGAAACATCGATGTAACTGAGTGTTTGCGAAAGCTTTTTCACAAACTTCTGGCTATACCCATTGGCCCTCACCTGAAATCGGTTATTCCCCAAAAAGACCACCTGAACCTTGCAGGTAGTGCCGTTGCCGGTGTTAATTTCTTCCGACCAACCGTGCAATTGATCAGGAGCAGAAAGAAGCACCCGCTTAATTCCGTATTCCAACCCGGATTGCGCCGCATAAAATGCCCGCACTTGCTCGGCACGGAGCATTCCCATCCGGGTATCGCTCACAGTGATGGTGAGCATGGTAATGCTCATCATGGCGATAAGCATCAGTAAAAACACCACCGCTATTAGCGCAGAACCTTCCTGGTTCTTAATTACGTAAGTAAAATACTTCCTCGGCACGGATGCTCTGTCCCTTCTTTTCAACTTCTAACGTTAACCGTACAAAACAAAAATTGTGGTTCACGGATTCCACAACATTTAAAGAATCGTTCAAAAATGCAAAGGGCTCGGCAACCAAATCTTCCAGCAACAGCTCGCCATTGCGATAAAGCTTATCCTGGCTTTTCCGGTAATCCACATAATTTCCATCGATGCTGTAAAAAGTCAACCGATTGGACTCGGCATGCAACACACTATCGGGAGACAGCTTCTGCACATCCGAACGAACAACATCAATGGTTTTTGCTAAAGAAGCACGATTGAACGTATTATCAAAAGAAATGTTAATCATGTTCGCATTTAAACTGATGATTGTAATGGCCAATCCCAAAACGATAGCCATCAACATAAAACCAACCACCAATTCAAACAGGCTCATACCTTTCTGGTTGTGCCAGAGATCTTGCCAGAAACGTTCCATCGCTAATCGTGCTTATTTGAGTTTTAGTTTCGCTTAATAATATTTTGTCAATCGTGTAGTCAGGGTATAACCTTCGCTTAATTCCGGATGGGTAACTATAACGGTTATTTGCCAGGCTTCTATACTAGCCGCTCCCCATCCTTCGATATGTTCCACTTCCACTCTCCGGGTAAACCCATTATTAAAATGTCTCGTCTCCTGAAAAATGCCGGGATGTTTGTACCAATCCCAGTGTTTCATCTTCCAGCCGATAATCTCTTCCATTTTGCTTTCGGCCAGCTGAACGGCCTGTTCTACCACACTATTTTTGGAAGAGTGAAAAGAGACCAAACCGGTTACTGCCAGGAGGGATGGCAGGGCGATACCCAGCAGGATGATGACCAGAACCATCTCCAGCAAGGTAGCGCCCTGTTCATTTTTCCAGATGTATCGCATCCCTCAGAACCCTTTCCTTATTCCACATTAGTCAGAGAATGTATGACCATTGGGACAGGTAATGGTTACCGATTCCCCACCAGCAGCCACAGAAACCGAGTAATCCGAATTATCTTCGGGGCATTTAGGAACCTGTCCGTTCACAAAAAATGCCGATGGATCGCTGTTGTAATCGCTTACCACATCACTCAACGAACTGCTTTCCCCATTGACAAGGCGCTTGGAGTATTCCATCATAATGGCGCTCTCAATCGCTTTCTGGTTCGCCAGGCATGCCGCTTCCTGCGCTTTGGAGTTCATACTGAAATATTTGGGAACGGCTACCGCTACCAGAATACCCAGAATGATGATCACCACAATTAACTCGATCATCGTGAAACCCTTCTGATTCCCTGAGAACTTCATAATAATTAACCCTCCTTAGTTAGTTTAACTGGGTAAATTAATTAATTAATTAATTAATTAGTTTAATTAAGATTTATTGCACCATACTCATCATATCCCACATGGGGAGGAAAATAGCCAGTGCCAGAATGAGCACCATTCCTCCCAGAGCCACCGAAACAATGGGCTCGATTAAGGAAGTCATGTTCTTGACCGTTTCCGAGACTTCCAAATCGTAATAGTTCGACACACTTTCCAGCATATCATCCAGTGCACCCGATTTCTCACCGATGGAAATCATTTCCACCACAAAGGGAGTAAAATAAGGACTTTTCCGCAAAGCCGTAGCAATGCGCTCCCCTTCTTTAATTCGTTCCAGCACCATTCCCAATTCCCGCCGGTACACTTCGTTTTCCATGGTTTCCTGCAACGTTTCGAATGCCTTCACCACCGGAATACCGGTGCGGTTCATGGTATGGAACACTTTGGCAAAGCGGGAAATGCTTACTTTTCGAATTAATTCCCCAAAAATAGGAAGTTTAAGTAACAATTTATGATACTGATAACGACCTTTGGGAGTACGTACATACAGCACCGCTCCTGCTATCAGAGCAATTATTCCCAATAACAAGAACAATCCATAAGAAGAAATGAGGTAATACAGCCCAATCATCACCCGCGTGGGTAACGGCAGTTCCAATCCGCTGGCCTGAAAAATGGGAATAAATTTGGGAATAACAAAGGTAGTGAAGATAACGAAAGCTACAAGCAAGCCGCTGATAACCAGCATGGGATACCGCATGGCTTTCTTCACATTTTGCTTGATTTCCAGTTCTTCCTCCAGATATTTGTACAGATAGAGCAGGGTCTCTTCCAGAGTCCCGCTCATTTCCCCTACTTTTACCGAGTTGATGTACAGAACCGGAAATACTCGGGGGAACTGCGCCAGTGCATTGGAAAAGGAATTCCCCTGTTCTACCTCTTCGGCAATTTGATCCACCAGAAACTGAAAAGAGGGATCGTTATTCTGTTCTTTAATCGCGTTGAGACTCACTAAAATGGGTACCCCGGCTTTCAGTAAGGTGTACAGCTGTTTGGTAAAAAGAATCACCGTTTTGGGATTTACTTTTTTTCGGGAAGATGCTTTTCGTCGTTCCGCCGGGGATTTGGTTTTAATTTCCACCGGGGTTAAACGCAACTTCTGAAGTTGAGCAATAACTTCCGATTCCGAAGGAGCGACAATCTCGTCTTCAATAACGCGTCCCGTATCTGTGACTGCTTTGTACAGAAAATTAGGCATTTCACCAACCTTTTAGTTTAAACCCGGAACAAAATAATTCCAGTACCACTGAAGAATTTTCGGCCCCCAGTACACGAAAGTAAGCGAGCCGAAGGTAAAAAACGGTGCCATCGGCAGATAATCCTGCATGCGTGCCTTCCCCGAGATGGCCAGAAAAAGAAAGGCAAGCATGGCGTACAGGTAGCCAAAAAAGAGTGCCAGCAGCACCATCTTCCAGCCCAGGAAGAATCCCAGCACTGCGGCGAATTTCACGTCGCCCATTCCCATGCTTTCTTTATGAAAAAGCATGCGTCCCAATACCGCAAACGAGAACATGGCCACCCCACCAGCCAGGAAACCGATCAGAGCATCCTGCCAGGGACGCACCCCATACAGCAGATTAAAAATCACACCAAATCCCATTAAGTAAACCAGCAATTTGTTGTAGATTAACTGGGTGGCCAGATCGATAAAGCTGATCACAATGAGGAAATAAATCAGCACCACATAGAAGAAAAAAGCAGGCGTTAAACCAAATTTCCAGTAGGTGGCGACAGTCAATAATCCGGTAAGCACCTCCACAATGAAATACCGCAAAGGAATGGGCTGGTAGCAATAATGGCACCGACCCTTCAGGGCAACGTAACTCACCACCGGAATAT
>JALWDQ010000431.1:0-3877 GCA_027039625.1 Calditrichia bacterium
TACACCATTTGCTGGAAAGCGGGGTCGCTGCTCAACAAATTATTTACCACATTCAGCGGCATTTTACCATCTTGTGGCGCATTCAGGGATACTGGCGTTCCGGAATCCGGCAAAAGGAAACAATTGCCCGGGAATTAAACCTATTTGCCCGCTATGTTCCGGAATATCTGGCTCAGAGCCGCAAATGGAGCTGGAATAATCTGAAAAAGATTATGCAATTTATTAAAAATGCAGATAAACAATTGAAAGATAATCAGATAAGTTACAAAATTGTCCTTGACATTTTAAGCTATCAAATCATAAATTCTTAAGTTCCGTAACTACGGAACTTTGACATACTCCAAACGTTAAAAATCAGGTCTTTATGACGAAAACATTAAAGACTCGTAAAAAGAAAGATGTTACCGATGAGGAGCTGATTGCCAAATTTCAGATGGGTGACGTTCAGGCGTTCGATGTTCTGGTACGCCGGTACAAAGATCAGCTGCTCAATTTTGTATTTCGGTTCGTAGGCAACCGTTCCGATGCCGAAGATATTGTTCAGGAAACATTTTTACGGGTCTATAAGAATAAACATTATTACAAAGAAATTGCCAAATTTTCCACATGGGTGTACACCATTGCGGGAAATCTGGCAAAAACCGAGTTGCGTCGGCGTAAAAGGCACAAAATTTTCTCGGTAAGTAACTTTGTGAACGAAGAGAAAGACTACGATATACCGGATACAGAAATCAGTCCGGATCGTAAAGTGGACGAGACGATTAAAGAGGATTACATTCAGAAAGCGATTGAAAAACTACCTCCGAAGTTTCGGGAAGTCATTATTTTGCGGGATATCCAGGGATTCGCTTACGAGGAAATCAGCCAGATACTGAACATTCCACTGGGAACGGTAAAATCCCGTGTAAATCGCGGGCGTTTGAAATTACAGGAAGACCTAAAATTTCTCTTTGAAAACGAACCGAATGGAACGGTAAAAAATTAAGAGGTAAGCCTATGGCCGATTGCGACAAATTTAGAATGCAATTTTCAGATTATCTGGACGGTGAACTCACCATCACCGAACGCACCGAACTGGAAGCTCATCTGGCAGTCTGCGAATACTGTTCGGAAACGTTAAATCAGATTCGCATCATCCAGCGCAGTTTACAAAATATTCCTGCCATTACCACTTCCCCCGATTTCGAAACCCGTTTGCACCAGATGTTACATCAGCAACAGACCCGTTCTTTCTTCCCATTCCGTTCCTTACAGGGATGGAAAGTACCGGCAATGGGATCGGCGTTGGTATTAGCCTCGCTGGGACTTTTTCTGGTATTCAATCATGGAAGCGACAATCAACCCACAAAACGGCAGTACATCCCCGCAGCAACGCAAATTGCCAGTCCCGCTTCCAGAGCTGCTTTCAATTCCGCACCACCGCCGCAGGTTCAGCCCATTGAAGAGAAGGAAATTGTCGTGCAGGACTCCATGCTGAATGAAGATAGTGTCCAGATTAATCACCGGGAAGTGCAATTCATCACCGGTCATTAGGCTCGATTTTTTTAATCGATTGGTTTTGGAAGCGAATTTTTCTATATTCCTTCGGGATTAATTAGAAAAAATTCATGGTGGATTTGAATCAGAGAAATGCACATCCCGGATACGGAAAATGGTTGCTATTGCTGGGGGTTTTGGTTCTTTTTGTACTGAGCTTTCTTCCCTCCAATATTTACTGGATAATCATCAAAACCGGCATTTTCCTGCTCCTCACTATCCTTATTTTTAAAGGATTTGCAGGAACGCCGCTTTTTTCTTCTTCGGTGGAAGAATCTCCCGAGCCACCGGAAGAAGAACAACCATTGAACAAACTGGAGGAAGAAGAAGACGTTGAGAAGAGCTTTGCCGATTTCCTGAAAAATGCCATTGCACTGGTGAATAATGTTCTGGTTTCGGATACCGTTGCCTTGCTATTTGTGAATTACTCCGCTAAACAGTTTACTATCCGTGAAATCACATCCAGCCACCCAGAATTGCTTTTAAAGCAAAACCATATCGACATCATGAGTGGCCTGCCCAGCCTGATCTTACGCAACCGTACGCCTCTTATCGAAAACCATTTACCCGAAGGTCAGGAGATTGTCCCTTACTACCAGGCGGGCAAAAGTCCGGCAAAATCGTTCATCGGCACGCCGGTGTATTTTAACGATTTAATCATTGGCATCCTGTGCGCCGATACTTCTGCAGAAGAAGCCTACAGCAACGACGATCTGGAAATCCTGAAAAATGTCGCCAACCTGATTACCGTGCAAATCCACAACAGCAACCGGTTGTACGAATACGAAACCGAAAATTGGGTGGCAAAAATCCTCTACGAGATGAGCCAGGGGATGAGCCGTATTACTTCCACCCGGGAACTCTGGCGCTTCCTGAAACAGGAAATTCCTCGCGTCATTCCCTGCGATCGCATCGGAATTGTAGAGCGGGAGGAGAACCATAGCGCGCGCATCGTAGCCCTGAATGGCGGTGTGGGGAACGTGAAGGAAGGCAAATCCATCTCTCTTAACGAAGGCATTGCAGGCTGGGTCATTCGTAAGAACCAGCCGCTGCTGGTGGACGATTTTTCCCAGAAAGAAAACTATGTGCCCCGCTATTTTGCCCAGGAGACTCCTGCCCGGGAGTACTTCTCTCTGCTCTGTGTACCCATTTCCGAAAGCGATACCACCATTGGCGCAATCTGCCTAGAGAGTTATCGGGCGAACCATTTCAAAGAGCAGCAAAAACGACTCCTGCAAACCATTGCCAACCTTGCTGCATCCATTTACACCAAAACGCAAATGATGGATCGTCTGGCTCGGGGAAACTATATCGATTCTCGTACCGGTTTGCACAATCTTAACGCCTTCAAATGGCTCTTCCCCATCGAATACACGCGGGCACTGGAAACACCGGAACAGTTCTTCCTGATTTTTCTCCAGCTTCATTTCGAGATGAAAAACGACTCCCGGGAAATCTTTGAAAATACCGTGACCGAGTTTTTATCTTTATCCTTGCCTTTGCTTAAAGATGTTGATTATATTTTTCGGCTTTTTCCGGATACCTTTGCGGTAATTACTCAAGCGCAAAGGGGCGATTTGTTAAAGAAATGGATTGAGGAGCTTTTACAGAAAGTAGCCGGAAAGAAAATCTGGGCGGATGGCAATAGCCGGGATGTAGGATTACATATTGGAATTATTCCGCATCTCTTTTTAAGCGCCGATGCTGAAGAGGCGTTGCAAAAGGGAGAAAAAATGCTGGAAGAAGCCCGTCAGAAGGGGTTTAATGCTTTTGCCATCTATCGGGAAGAAATAGATGAAGAGAGAAAATAAAAGGAGTTTATTATTATGGCCAAGCGTACGGATTTTGCTGCAAAAATAGCCAAAGCTTCCAAACAGGGGCCTACCTGTCCCGTTTGCGGGAATGTGTACACGTACGTTAAAAAAGTGGAATCTTATTATTCGGAAGAAACCGGTAGCTGGAAGTTCCGCACCACCCATCATCGCGTGTGCCAGTGCAACGAAAAGGAAGTGTACGCATAACCCAATTTTTCTGTTGAATTACAGATTGCCTTCTGGAAAAGGATTAATCCTGCCCGATTAATCCTTTTTTTATTTGGGAACACCCCTTGAATTCCTCAACGTTTACCGGGAAAAATGAACCACCTAAAACCAATGGAGCAATTTATTCTTATTTGCGAAGAATTTTCACTAACTGAGCATTCCGGAATTTCTCATTAAACCTTAACTCCGCCAAATTTACGTAATAGGTATGTCCATATTTAGTTTTTTAATCAGATTTTTGGTTTTGGAATTTATTTCAGCTAAATACCATTGGCCGTTAATGTTCACTTTTTTTATTT
>JALWDQ010000432.1:0-3876 GCA_027039625.1 Calditrichia bacterium
GGTCACATGGCATACCAGACATTTGTCGCTTTTCTGAGGATCATCAATCCCCATTTTTTTGGCAACAGCTTTGGCTTCCTCGGTTCCCAGTGTTTCATAAGCCTTGGCATGAGGTGTTCCTTCCCAAATTTTGTACTGGGCACCACTCCGTTTAGAATTGTGGCACATTTTGCACTTCTTTACACCAATGTATTGCGGTGTTTTGGCAAAACCAGCCATATCCAGTGCAAAGAAAACCATCACCGTAAGTGCCAGGATAATGCTCAATGATTTCTTCATGGTTCGATACCTCCTCTGACTTTGATTCATATTTCTTTTATTTTAAAATTCCAGGCGAAAAAATGCAAGTTAAATCTTAATTTAGATACAAATGAAAAATTTCAATAATTAAAGCATTTCTTTTCTGGAACCCGCCAACCTGCTCTGTTAAACGTTCCCGGCAGGGATTGGTTCTTTTTACCGGTTCCTATTCTCCTAAAATTTCCTGAGCTTCCGTAAGATCGCTCCGGAGATTTAGATGTTGGGAAAATATATTCTGTAAAGCTAAAATCAGTTCCGAAGGCACCTCAGAATTCAGGCGATAATACACCCATTTATCCCTTCGGTTAAAGGTCACCCATCCCGCCAACCGTAACTGGGAAAGATGATGGGAGACTTTGCTCTGTGACAGATGAAGGATCTGGCTCAACTCATTCACGTTTAATGGACGCAAATGAATCAACAAATTCAAAATACGTAACCGGGTTTGATCCGTTAACCCTTTGAAAAAAGAAATCAAATCATCATTGATCATTTTTCAGGAATTTTCCTCTAATCCTTATTTTTAAATAAATTACGGTAAATAATTAATCTTTGCAAGATTTTTTTCAACAGAAATTTTTTTCGTTTCACTCCATAAAACAATTGACAGTTTCCCAATAATATTTTAAATTCAGGGCAACAAAAACGATTGGAGGTCCTATGAAGAAATTACTCACAATCCTGCTGGTCTTAACCGTTGGGGCGTTATTCTTCGTTTCTTGCGGCGGAGAGAAGAAAGCCGAACAAGCCGCCCAGACGACGGTAGAGAAAAAGATGAGCATCACCACGGATATGCTCACCACAGCCAAAGACCCGGTGTGTGGCATGGAACTTACCAACGAAAGTATTGCCGACACGGCGATTTACAATGGCCAGCTCTATGGTTTCTGCAGTGAAGAGTGCAAAGCCAAATTCAAAGCGGATCCGGATAAGTATCTGGCAAACGTGGAAGAAGAGGAAGAGCACGAAATGCACGAGAAGGGTGAAAAGGGTGAGATGCACGAAGAAGAAGGAGAAAAAGAGGAACATCCTCATTAATCCGGGTTTTGACGTATCACAAAAAACGGGCTACTCCGCAACCGGAATAGCCCGTTTTTTTTATGTTTCTCATTCTATCCGCAAAATTTACCGTAAGGGATGGTTATTCCTCCGGTAGTTCCTCCTCTTCCGGGAAAACCAGAATTAAAAGGACATAGACCAGAATTCCCAGCCCAATCGAGGCCAGAGAAGCCAGCACCCAGATCAAGCGCACAATAGCCGGATCGATGTTAAAATATTCGGCAATCCCGCCGCAAACCCCGGCAAAAATGCGGTTCTTTCGGCTGCGGCGTATCCGGGAAACATCCGGTATTCCCGGACTCCCTTCCTCCCCTTCTCCGGATTTCCGATATTTACTGGAGGAGAAAATTAATAAAACCCCAATGGCAATCAGAAAAATTGCCCAGATTGCAGACCAGGGAAGTGCCCAGATGTTGAAATAATGGAATAAACCCAATTCCCGAAAGAGGAGCAAAAATCCCAGTACAATAAACAACAATGCCCAGAAGAGGGTTTTATCCTCGGTGGTTTTTCGGGGCGCCTCGGTTTGCTCCGGATTCTCCGGAACAATGATCATGGCAATGATGTACAAAATCAACCCAATTCCACCGATAAAAGTAAAAATCAGAAATAGCAGGCGAAAAATATTGGGATCCATATTAAAATATTCACCCAATCCGCCACACACCCCAAACAAATAGCGATCCACGCGGGAACGATAAAATTTCTTGATTTCCTGTTGCTTTTCCTGATTCACATTTTCCATATAAGCTCTCCTGATTTATTCCATATTCCCATTAACGGGGTTGGGAGTCATTTGTTGCATCAATCCACCTGTTTGTTCGCTTTCCCCGGATTAGATCGCTAATTCGATATTTAAAATCTCGTATTTCAATATTCCAGCGGGGACTTTAATTTCCACCACATCTCCCACTTCCTTGCCCAGCAGCGCTTTGCCCACCGGAGAAGTGGTGGAAATTTTATTTTGACTAAAATCCGATTCTTCGGGTGCTACCAGGGTATAGGTAAGCTCATTTCCCCGGTTTAAATCTTTGAGGGTCACGGTGGAAAGAATGGTGACTTTATTCTTGGCCATATCCTCTTTCTTTAAAATTTTGGCACGATGGAGGGTTTGTTCCAATTGAGTAATTTTCGCTTCCAGGAGTGTGAGTGCTTCTTTGGCTGCATGATATTCTGCATTCTCGCGCAGGTCGCCAAAATCACGCGCCTCCGAAATTTTTTGCGACAATTCCGGG
Source organism: Calditrichia bacterium (assembly GCA_027039625.1). Taxonomy (GTDB): domain Bacteria; phylum Calditrichota; class Calditrichia; order RBG-13-44-9; family RBG-13-44-9; genus JALXCH01. Next base: position 2,595 of record JALWDQ010000432.1, read on the forward strand.
CGCTTTACATGCTTCAACTCTTCCAATTCCTTTTTAAGCTTCTCGTACCCTTCCCGTGACAAATAAACATAATCTGCCATACACAAACTCTCCTTTTTTATGTTTAATTATGCAACGCTTTTTTTCTAACAAAATTCTCCACCCGTTCCACGCTGATCATTCCCCGTACCTTATTGATGGCGTTGATTACCCGTGTGAGATGCGGAAGATTTTTAACTTCCACAATGATTTTGCCCATCATTAAACGGTCTTTAGCCTTCAAATCTACATGAATAATGTTGGTATTGGCCGAGGCAATGGCGTTGGTGATATCTCGCAGGAGATTTTTTCGATCCTCTCCCAGCAGTTGCAACTGCACCTTGAAGCGATCCTCGGCTTCCACCGTCCAGTTGACTTCGATGGTGCGATCTTTCCGATTTTTATCCAGCAAACGCTGGACATTGGGACAACTGGTGCGGTGGATGGTGACCCCTTTCCCTTTGGTTACATAACCGATAATCTCGTCCCCGGGTACCGGCTGGCAACATTTGCCAATATGCACAACCATATTATCGATGCCTTCCACCTGGATGGCAGAATGTTTTTTACTACGCCGGAAAATTCGATCGATGAGGGACTCTTTGGATTCTTCCAGTTTTTCATCTGGAATAGCAGAGAATACTTTTTCGATGGTTATTTCGCCGCGCCCAACCGCCGCTTTCAGATTCTCGTAAGTATCGAAATGCAATTTGCGCAGCATGGTTTCAATTTTCTCGTCATCCAGCTTGATATGATATCGTTTGAAATATTTATTCAGGATTTCTTCACCCAGCTTCACACTATGCTCAAATTGAACCACCCGCAAATATTTGCGAATGTGATGGCGCGCCTTGCTGGTTTTTACAAAGGTGAGCCAATCCTGACTGGGATGCTGATTCTGGCTGGTGATAATCTCCACCTGATCCCCACTCATCAGCTCCGATTTCAGGGGGACAATGCGACCGTTCACTTTTGCTCCGATGCAGTGCATCCCCACATTGGTGTGCACGGCAAACGCGAAATCCACCGGTGTGGCACCTTTGGGCAGTTTAATCACATCTCCCTGGGGGGTAAAGACAAATACCTCATCCTGAAACAGATTAATTTTCAGACTATCCAGAAAATCCTTGGCATCAACCGTTTCCCCGTCTTCAAATTGTTCCAGCAACTGGCGAACCCACACCAGTTTCTGATCGATGTCATCGGTATTTTCCACACCCCGACCTTCTTTGTACCGCCAGTGGGCGGCAATTCCCATCTCGGC